>CAZWOV010000270.1:0-4397 GCA_964635645.1 uncultured Planctomycetaceae bacterium
TGAAAATATCGATGCAAATGAGTTTTGTGTTCAAATTCATCATAAATCTCCCCGAAAACTGGAAATTTTGAGCGTTCTCGTGAACGGGGTCCGGATACCGTTCGAAAAAATAAACGTTTCCGAAATTAATTCCGCTCCCGAGACGATTCGGCAATTAATCATTCCATTTCCCGCCCTGGAACGTAAAAACCAAATCATTATTCAATGGTTGGAACAAAGACCGGCGCTCCATATCTTCGCGTCGCTTGATCCTCCTCAAATATCCACAAACCTGAAGGAACTTCAAACCGCATGGAAAATATGGCTCCCTGAAAATTTTGTCGTTCTGTCGCCGCGCCGAAAGCAAACCAAAGAAGATTGGCTCGGCCAAAATTCGAAAACCTCAAATTACGCTTTTCACGCGGACGGCAAACGCATTTTATCAAACTCGGAAAAAATCAAAAAGGAAAACGTTTCCCTGAAAAATACGTTTAACAATCCGAATCCTGAAAAAATGGAAGGCGTTTCAGAAGAAGTATTTCCCCAAACAGAAAACGATTCCGTTTTTCTGCGGCTTTTTGGCGCGCCGCAATTAGGAAAAAGTATTTTCTCCCGACCGGAAACGCCCGATCCTGAAGAAATCAACCCGCCGATTCCGCTGGATTCAAACTGGATTCATCAATTGACCTCCCTGAATGCGGAACCGGAAAAAACGCTCCGCAGATTTTCGCCGCGTCTGGAAATCCTGTCGCCGGAACAGATTCCGCATTCCATAGTCGGATGGAATTTCTGTTTTCCAAAAGATACTCGGCCGGTATTCGTTATTTATGGAAATATTCTGGAATCAACGCGCTGGTTTTTACTGATTCTTACCTGCGTTTTGACTTCATGGCTTCTGGCTCCCTATCGAGCAATACGAATTTTCCTTTGCGGAAGTTCCGCCGTTTTGTGCATGCTGGTCCCTATCGTCTGGACGCCCTTTTTCTCAGGAATATTTCTTGGAATCATCGCCGCTTTTATCGGAAGTTCCGTTTATCGGCATCAAAAATATGTTGCCGAAAACGCAAAACCCATCGTTTTGTTTGAAAATGAAAAAAGCCGAAATCAGTCAAGTCAAACGTCAAAAGCGACAGAACCGTCCATAATGCGGTCTGAGAAAAAAAGACAAAGATTCGCCTTTTTCAACTTAAAATCAAACGCCATGGAAAAAACCGTTATTTCCGGCAGTAATTCAACGAAAACTCCCGAAGAGACGAAAATTTCTTCATCGGCCAATTCCAATCAAACAGATTCTTCCGCCAACGATGAAAATTCAACGAATCATTCGGAGACAGTCCAATGAACGCAAAATTCCATAATCGCCTCCTGAAAAAATTTTTCATCCTGATTCCTTTCCTTTTGTGGTTTTGGACTGGAATTCTGAACGGCAGAATAATCGAAGCGGAAGAAATCCCCCATTTCTCCCGGACCGAAAATAATACCAACCATTGGAATTTCGAATTAAGCGACCGTTTAAATAGCGGCGCGTTACGGTTAGAAGAATCGGCAAACGGCGAAAACAAACGACCGCAAAGCTCCAGAAATACTTCCCAAAACAATTCTCTGGAAAAAACGTTTACCAATTCAAAGAATTCAACGGAAAATAACGGAGCCGGAAAAAAAGCTTTTTTGAAAAAAGGAGAGTCCGCCGAAAAAAACAAAATTGCGTCTCAACCTGATTATTCATGGATTTTCATTCCAGTAGATCGGAACGGACGCGCGGTGGGAAACGAATACTACCTGCCGGTTGAGATGTTCCAGAAAATCTATCAAACACCTTTCGGAAAAACGATTCGAGAAGAAGAACCCTGTTTCTTTCGAAGAGCAAATTATTCCGGGTCCTTTTCCTCAACGTTAACGTCGTCCGACCTTGCGCTGGATTCCATTCGCGCGGTTTATGAAATTGAAACGATTCTCCCCAAAACAAGACTTCGCTTTCCTTTTTCGTCAAATCAGGTTTACGTAGCGCCCGGATACTCCCGATTGAATGGAGAATCCGTCCAGATTTTTTGGGAAAACGGTTTTCCTTTCGTTGAAATTCCCAAGGCGGGACGATATATTTTAGAGTTTACTCTTATTCCTGTCGTTTCCCAGATAGAAACAAACGACTCGGAAAATTTTTCCGACAAGGCGAACGTTCTTTCTCAAAATTTCGCGTCCAAAGCAATCTCCGCCCTGAACGGAAAAGAAACGCTCGACAACAATAACGCGGAAAAAGACGCGAAGAATAAATTCGTTTCCGGAAATTCTCCCCTTGAAAACATGAACGGATTCAAGTTTTCCATTCCGCGCGTTCCAAACTCGCAGCTCCAATTACGAATTCCTTCCGGAGTATTTAAACAAATTGAATTTCCGTCGGCCAACGGAAGTCGGGAATTCGACCAGTCCGAACGCTCATGGAACGTCCAACTCGGTTCCGCATCCTCTCTTTCCGCACAATGGAAAGTCTCGGGGCTTCACGTCCAAAACTCCAACATACTGGCGGATGAACTTTATTCGTGGCAAATCAACAAAGACGGGCGCAGACTTCAATGCCGCCACAGATTTCAGCCCGGCGAAAGTAAAATTTCCTCGCTTGAATGGAGCATGGATTCCCGTTTTGAACTTGATCCCCAAAAAATAAAAATCTTCGTCTGGCACAAGCTGGATTCTCTTTCCGATTCCGAATCATTTTCCGATTCCGGCCCAAGATTTCGTCTGGCGCCGTTTGCCGGAAAAAAAGACGTCCAGTTCCGAACGGAGGGAGCAAAACGCCATTTAACAATAACGTTTTCTCCGCCGATCGGCGAAACGGTTCTCACCGATTTTTCAATCGAAATCAGCAATAAAAAAAGCATCGGCAGTTACCCCGTTCCGTTTATTCGTTCTGAAAAAACCAAAGCGGCGCGGCGCTGGTTTCAAATTGTTTCTGAATCGGAATATCAGCTCTCATTGCCCGAAAACCCGACGATTCCGCAAGTATCCCTGCCGGAATTTCAAGCGGTTTGGGATGAATTTTCTCCTTTTCCCCAAACGGCCTCCGTGCCTTCCGCTTTTATTTCGGCCTTAACGCTGGACGACACGCAGGGGCTGAGCCAAACGCAACTCTGGAGAATCAAAGCGCAGCCGCTGCCTAAAATTTCCATGGTTCAGGAATCCCTTTCGTGCGCCTTTACCAATAATTCTGTCCAAATCCGCTACGCTATTCATCTTCCTTCCGAAAACGTTATTCCCGCGCTCTTTCACCTTCAGATCCCGGAGGAACTGAAAGTTGACAAGATTTTGCTCAAAAATCAGTTTTCAAGTAAGAATTTAAGTTACTATCAAAATACTCCAACTCGACTGGGAATATTTCATGAAACCAATTCTTCCAACCAGGAAAAAATTTCCACAATAAACGCAAACGGCTCCTGGCTTCAGCGTTTAACCGCCGCTTCTCAAGAAGAAAAAACGCTCGAAAATTCTGAAAACATGATTAATTTCCAAAATTTATCTTTAGAAAATGGAATTCTGCCTGAAAATAATCACGGAAACCAATTTTCCGTCTCCACGAAAAACAACGACCTGGCCGCCCGCGAAGAAAAAGAGGATTCGCCTAAAAACGCGGAGCCTTCGCCCGAATGCAAAATTGAAGTTTTCGGAAGAATTGAATTACCGGTTTCTGAAACGCGCGAAATCAAAATTCCTTTTCCTGAAATCAGGCTTTTGAGCGACGCCATTCTTTCCTCCGTCCAAAAAATCTATCTTTACCGTACGGCGCGGGTTTTGATTACCGGAGAAGTTTCCGGCGTTACGCTCGAACAGAAAAACGACGGCGTAAACCTCGCGGCTTCGATTCCCGGCGAATTTGAAAATACTCGTCCTGTCGCCAGTTTTTCAATCTCGCCTCGAGAAGAAAATTCAGGGTTCATCCTCATTCAACCGAATCAGCCCCAAATAAACATGGCATGCCGCACGATCCTCAAAATGCCGCAACCGTTAAATTCCGGATCCGGAAATACTTTTAATTTGGAAAACCAGGTGACTGCCCCCGAGTCCCACGCGCCGACCGCGAAACAGGAAAACCGGAACGGCCGTTCAACGGCCCCGTCCCCTTCCGACAAGGAAAACGAAATCTCATCCCTTCCAAATTCGGAAACGCCTCTTTTCCAAAACGGCGAAAAGAATACCGATGAAATTGCCTCGTCAACGCCGAACGCTTCTGAAAATTCAGCGGCGACTCCACGTTTGGACCAAAAGAAACTGTGGTCGCAAACCTTTTACGCGCCCGAAAATTTCTGGCAGGTCTGCGTTGAAATGATTTTAAACGTCGAAAACGGCCTGGCCGACGATCTGGTTATTGAAATTCCCGGAGAGGTTCTCACTCCGTTCGAGCTAGACCCTCCAATGCCCTTTTATTT
>CAZWOV010000271.1:0-4381 GCA_964635645.1 uncultured Planctomycetaceae bacterium
TTTCGGATGTTATTGAAAAGCCGTTCAACGACTTCGTCCACTTTTTCCGGGTACGTTTGCGCAATAAAGTTTATGTATCCCGGAGTCATACTGGTACGGGTGACGCAATGAACGGCGTAGACAAGGCCTTCGCCGCGAAGTTCCTTGTGGAGCCAACCTCCAGGATATCCATATCCGCCGACAATCGCGTTAAGAAGTCGGATTGCCATAACTTCTTTCTCGTCGCGGATAGACGGGATGGCAAAGGAGATGAGAACCATACCGGTTTCTTTTCCGGTTACTTTGTGGATGACGTAATTTTCAGCGATGGCGTTTTCCCGATCAAAGTCGACGATTTGATGATTTGGACGTTTGGGGATGGATTCAAAGTGCTTTTTGGCCAGCGCAAAAGCTTCCTCTTTATTTATGTCGCCATAAATTGCGAGAACGGAGTTTTCCGGATCCAGACATTTTTCGTAGAAAAAAGATTTTAAAGATTCCGGCGTCATGGCTCCGACGGTTTCATTTTTTCCTCCGCTGACAATATGGAACGGCGTCGTTTTGGGAAGCGCGTCCGCCCAGATTTCAAAGAGTTCGGCGTTAGGGCTTTCCTGGCGTCGTGCAATTGCGCCGAGCATGAGCGCTTTCTCCTGCTCAAACTTTTCTTTGGGGAAAGTGGAGTTTTGCCAGCAGTCGGCGAGAATTTCCAGAGCGGTTGGAAAGTCTTCTTTCAGAACGACGGCGGAACCGCTGATCGTATTGTATCCGGAAGAGAAACTGAGGACTCCTCCGACAGAGTCGCACCAGGTCATGATTTCTTCGTTGGATCGCGTTTTCGTTCCCTTATTGAGCATGTTGGCGATAAATTCCGCGCGTCCTGCCGTTTCCGGCGAATCAAAGATATTTCCGCCCAGCGCGTAGATTCGGACGTTGACCATTGGCAAATGAGAATCTTTTTTGATAAGGACGCGAAGTCCGTTTTCCAACTGATAAACGCAGACGTCTTCCGTAACGTTATCGATAGCGTTTTCTTTTTGATTTTCCGAGGCGATAGAGCCATGCGGAACGATTCGTATTGTGGAAAGGACTTCCGGTCGGAAGTATTTTCTGGCAACGTCGCGAATCTGTTCCGCCGTAACTTTCTGAAGTTCTTCCACATAGATTGAGTCAAATATCGGAGTTCCGGTCGACATGAAACTTTGAGCGATCGATTCCGCTTGCTGCTGAACCGTCTGCTGGTCGAAGATCAATTCAGACGCTTTTTGTTTCTTTGCTCTTGCCAATTCCGTTTCGGAAACGGTTTCATTTTGGAGACGGTAAAGATGATCGAGAGCGGTCGTTACCGCTTCCGTTTCTTTTGAAGGTTCAACGCTCATTCGGACGGAGAAATACCCGTGAGCGTAGGTCGGCGTGTAGCTGGAAGTACTTAATCCCAAAACGAGACTTTTTTCATACTGCATGTCGCGGATCATTCTTGAACTGTCTCCAACGCTCAAAATGTAGGAGAGAAGGTCCAGCGCGTAAAGGTCCTTGTGGTAGAGATCGACCGTTGGAAACGCAAGGACGACGTCCGTGGTAACTCCGTCCATTTCGCGTACCGCGCGACGTGGAGCAATCTGGGCGGGTTCCCGTTGGAGAAGAACTTCGGATTCGAAACCGCGCGGGGTATTGGCGAATTCCTGGGCGATCTGTTCCAGAACGGAATCCGTTTTTACGTCGCCTACGACGACAAAAATCATATTATTGGGAATATAGCGCGAACGATAGAAATCAATAATCTGTTCGCGTTTAGTCTGACGAAGAACGTCGAGGTAACCGATAATAGGAAGTCGTCCGGGATTTTCCTGGAAAAAAACGTCCTGCAGCATCTTCCACATGACGCGGCTTCGATTTGCTTCGCCGTCGGCAAGCTCGCGCTGAATTACTTCCAGTTCGCGGTCGAATTCTTCCGGTACGAACGCGGCGTATTGCATCTGGTCTGCGATCAGCTCAATGCACGTTTCGACATTCCGCACGGGGCAGTCAATGAAATATGCGGTAACGTCAAGCGAAGTGTAGGCGTTCGTCATTCCGCCGAAAGTGTCGATAAGTTTGCGAATTTCTTCTTCGGAGCGTTTCGTTGTGGAGCCTCCGGCGACAACGTGTTCAAGGACGTGGCTGAGGCCCGCGCCAAGATATTTGGTTTCATTGATGCTGCCGGTATTTTTAACGTAGCAACGGACGGTGGCAACCGGGGCCGTATGGTTTTCCTGAACGATGGCGGTCAGTCCGTTGCCTAATTTGGCAACCGTGACGTCGTTCGGGTAAAGTTGACGGGAAAGAATTGTCTGGGGCGGATTTTTTTCAGCCGCCGCGGCGTTAATAGGAGTCTGATTCATATCGATTTCTTTGTTTTGAGCAAATACGACGGAAGTCAATGGGAAAATCAGGAAAACGATTGGGAGAAACAGTCTGCCGAACGATGAGAAGGCAGGAACGAAGGAAAAAACGTTTAGGCCTGACAGCGTATTGTCGCATCCATTCAGATCTTCATGGGAGAAGAGAACGCTCTCTTTGACTTTTCGAAACATAAAAAAGGTTTCTGTCATCGCCAATCCTTTCAAATGCAGATTAAATATGGACGTTATCGGAATCATGAAAAACGTTTTGCGAACAGAATTTCGAATTTGGAAAACCATAAAGCCGAAAAACGGTTAGAATACGTTAATCCGTTCCGAAAATTTTAATCAATCTTCCTAATTATACAAAAAACGGATTTTTTGTCAATCTTTTTTTAGCGGTTCAGAAAACTTTTTTAGGATTTATTTTATCTTGGGCATGCCGAAGGCAAAATTTTTTTGGGGGTAATCTGAAAACATTGGTTGGCGAAAACGAGACGAGCAGATTATTAAATTTCAGACTTTCCGTTTCCAAATTGATGGGAATTTACCGTTTTTTTTCAAATTGCTCTTTTCTTTATTTTAAATATTGAGTAGGATAAAAGAAACTTTGTGCAGTCGCTGAATGAAGATCGGTTTCAGAAAGGACGGCGCGGCGAAAGTTTTCAAAACTTCCGGAATTTATAGAAACAGGAGTTTCCGCCGCGGCGTTTTCAACGTTTCAATTTTGACGCGAGGAAAACATGAAGAAAGCGTTCTTTCGAGAAGTAGGACTGCATAACGAATTCAAATAAAAAGAAATCATCAGGTAAAAGCATGAAAACGCAATTTTCCACTGTTCCGCGAATCCTTTCCGTCGCCGTTATTTTGTTGGGAAGTTTAGTCGGAATGGGGCTTCTGGCCGGACAAAATACGGAAAACGTGAAAAAGGGAGACGTTACGGTCAGTTTGGCGCGCGCTATTGGAGTGGAATTTCCTGATTCTCTTTTCGGAAAAATGAATTCGCTTCAGAACGTGAAACGCGAGTCGGCGCATTCGTTCGGTTTCTCTGTTCCTGAGAGTCGGGAAGAAGTTCCGGCTGTTTGGGCGGAAAAGGAAAAAGCGGAGAACGCTGCGCAAAATTCCGCGTTGAAGAGCCTTCGCGCCGACGTTATTCCGACGCAGGATAAAAACGTGGGAATGGAAGTAATTCGGACTTCCGCGGAGGAAATTTCGGATCCTTTTATTGAAAATTCAGTTTCAATGGAGGCAAGTTCGTCGTCTTCCGACGTCTCGGTTTCCGAGCCGACGGAATTGGTTTTTCCCGACGAGCCGAAACTTCTTTCCGAACCGTCGGTTGACAGCGCGCTTTCTTCCGACGAGTCCGCGCCGACCGCTGAAGTTATTGACGAATCCGCTTCGGGATCGGGGACGTTTCCGGTTTCCGAGGTTTCCGAAATGGTCTCTGTTCAGGAGACTCCCGCCGATTCCAGTCTCTCGTCTTCTCCGGAGAAAAATATTCCTCTGGAGTCGTCGGAATTTCATTCTGCGGTAGGACGGAAACTTGAAACGGAAGAACCTGTTTTGAATACGCCTTCGACTGTAGGAATGACGCTTGAAAATGTTGGAGGGGGCGAGCTGGATAATCTTCAGCCCGTTGAAACGTCGGAAAACGAGCGGCCGCTTACGGAACTCAAACCGGCCGTCCCAAGTATTGAAACCTCCGGATCGGTCATTAATGGAAAAGGAAAACCAGGAGAGACTCGGCTTGAGGGAGTTCAGAGTTCGCGTCTGACAATCGAAAAAAAAGCGCCCGATGAGATTCAGGTCGGCAGCGTTTCCACCTGGACGATTACGGTTCGAAACGAAGGAAAAACAGACGCGGTTGGAGTGGAGATTCACGACATGGTTCCGGAAGGCGCGCGGCTGGTAAATACCAGTCCGGCGGCGCAGGTCAGCCGAGACGGAGAAATTACGTGGAATGTCGGAGCGATGCCCGCCGGAATGATGGCGATAGTAAAACTGGAACTTCTTCCTCTGCAGGA
>CAZWOV010000272.1:0-4379 GCA_964635645.1 uncultured Planctomycetaceae bacterium
AGGATAATGACGAGATTTTCATTTGGAGCTTTGCCCGTGATTCCTTCCCAGAGGAGGAAAACTACGTGTCCTCCGTCCAGAACCGGAATGGGAAGAAGGTTCAGGACCGCCAGGTTCGCGCTGATGAGACAGACGAACATCAGGAGTCTGGAGAGACCTTCCCGGGCGGAGGAGTAGGCGACCTGAGCGATGAGCACCGGCCCTCCGAGTCCCTTGACTGAAACCTGCCCGGAGAAAAGCTTGCCAAGCATCTGGTAAACGACCGTCAGCGAATTCCACGTTTCTTTTCCTCCGAGGATCAGAGCGCTGCCGAAGCCTTCCTTGATGAAGATGCGGCGCGCTTCGAAGTTGAGGTCCGAATGGTAGACGTAAGCGTCTTCGTATTCTGCCAGCGGAAGATTGGCGTTCAGGAATTTTTTCGTTCCAGGATCTTCAAAAACAATTTCCGCCTTTGTGCCGAGCAACGGGTAAATCAGCATGAAATTATGGTAAATCATGGACCAGGTCGCGACGTCCGGCCGGAAAATATGCGGAGTCATTTTTTTAGCGAATTGTTCCGCAATTTTTTTCTCTTTCTCGGAACGTTCCAGATCGCCCGGTTCTTCGTAAGCAAACGCGATGGACTTCATCGTGAATCCGGGTTTGATTCCGACTTTTTCCGCTTCCGTTCCCGGCAGAACGGCGGCGACTTCCGGTTTAATTTCGTAGGTCAGTCCTATTTCAGGAAGGACTTCGCCGCAGCCGAAGAGATACTGGTCGGCGCTGAATACGTCCTGTGAAAATTCCACGAGAACGGTTTCTTCTTTACCCGTTTCTTTCTTCAAAATGATGAATTTAAGCGGTTCCGGTTTTTCCTCCGCGGCTTGAACGGTTGACGCGCCGCCGGGTTGGATGGAGGAAAGAGCCGCGGATAACGCCGATTCTTCGGGCGATTTGGGAGCGGATTCCGTTTCTGCGGGAAGCGTTTCTTCCGCCGCGACCTGATTTGCGGTTGGCGAGGTCAATTTTTTGGCGGCGGCCAGATTCGCGAGATATCTTGCCTGAGTCTGGACCATGAAAGGCAGCTTCATTGGATCGGGATTTCGGATGATTTGAGGTTTGCCGTCGATCGTTATTTCAAAACCGACGATAAGGTCGCCGACTTGAATGCCCGCGCGTCCCGCGCCTTCCAGACCGCTCAGATTCGAACGAATACTCTGAACGGGTCCCATCGTCAGAACCACGCCGAAATTGCGCGCTTTCATAGGGGCCGCCATGACCTGAAATTCTTCAGCGTTCCGAATGTAGTTCTCTTCGATTATTTCGGCGCCGGCATAATCTCCCAGTTTCAACTCTTTCAGCGCTTCGCGGCGTTTTTCCTGCGATTCTTCGGAGGGACGGAGAAATTTAAACGTTACGTTTTCTCCGGTTGTCGCGTAAAGGGCTTTCTGGTAATCGAGATTTGATTTAACCGGTCGATTGTTGATTCCGACAAGCACGTCGCCCGGCAGGAGTTCGCGTTCCACCGTAGAAGTCGGGGAGGCGAGCGTTACGGGACGTTCGTCCAGAACGGGAACGACGGACTGCGTCGTGCCCAACATGGGAGAAAGAGCGCATTTTTTTGGAAAAGCCTTCACGGCCTGAGGAATGGGAAAATTATTTCGTTCAAAGGAGATTTGAATTCCTTCGTTGAGATTGCTCCCAAGCATGACGTTTTTTGAGACGTCGTCGAAGTACGTCAATTTATTTTTTTCGATTTGAAGAAGTCGGTCGTCAGGCTGCAGACCGGCTTCCCAGGCGGCTTGGCCCGGATGCACGTTGCCGATTTCGCATGGGATTTTGAAAGTTCCCAGCATGAAAGCGCAAACAGCGGCGATAAAAGCCAGAACGACGTTCATCGTCACGCCGGCGACAATGATGGCCATTCGCTGCGGAACGGATTTTGCCTGGTAACTGCGCGGATCGTTGATGAGATTTTTGGCGGCTTCAATTTCTTCGTCGATCTGTTTTTCGACGGCGGCGATTTCATCTTCCGTAAACGGACCTTCGACGGGCGCGGCGTTGGAATCGTCTGTTTTGGGCAAAGTCTTAAGCCCTTTAAGGATGGATTCGCGGTCCTGCTGAAGCAATTTTCTGGCCGCTTCCGCTTTGGCAATCCGTTCTCGCGTTTCGCCGGGATTGTCTTCCTGTCCAAGCATTTTTACGTAGCCGCCCAGCGGAAAGACTCCGATTCCGTACTCGGTTTCTCCGTATTTGAATTTGAGGAGTTTCAAACCAAAAAAGTCAAACCCGATATAGAATTTATCGATTCGGACTCCGCACGCTTTTGCGACGAGAAAGTGTCCAAGCTCGTGAATGAAAATGATGAGTCCCAGCGCCAGCGCGCAAAGGAAAACCGCTTTGAAAAAGGCGAAGTCCAATGCCGCCAAAATCAGCATATTCTCCATAGTTTTTCCTTATTTAAATTAAATGGGTTGATATTCGTTGATTTTTTTCAGGTTCCGCTTTCCCGACGTTCGACGTTTTGTTTTTCAGATAGAGAGTAAATCAGTTCGAAATCGGGACTAAGACGCTTCCTGGCCGCCAATAAACGAAAATTTACCGAAAATCCTTCCGAACCTTCTCGTCCAGCTCCGCGAGTTCTTCCAGCGTCGGGTCGGGTGAAAATTCATGTTCTTCGACCATCTTCCTCACGCGCGGAACAATTTCGTCGAAGCGGATTTCTCCGCGAGTGAAAGCGGATACCGCCATTTCGTTTGCCGCGTTCAGGACGACTCCGGCGGTTCCGGAACGTTTTGCCGTTTCAAATCCAAGCTTCAGAGCGTCGAATCTTGATTTGGAGTAATCCGGCGCAAAAAACTCCAACGTCTGGTTTGCCGTCCAGTCGGTTCGTCTTGTCGGACCGCCGCCGAGCCGTTCCGGATACGTAAGCGCATTCTGAATAGGAAGACGCATGTCGGGCGGACTCATCTGCGCAATTACCGCTCCGTCGCGGAATTCCACCATGGAATGCACGACGGACTGGGGGTGAATCATTACTTCCAGCTCCGGGCGGGTCATGTCCAGGTCGAAAAGCCATCTGGCTTCGATAATTTCCAGCGCCTTATTCATGAGCGTGGCGGAATCCAGCGTCACTTTTGCGCCCATGTTCCAGGTCGGGTGCTTTAACGCCTGCGCGGGCGTTACGTTTTTGAGTTCATCGTCGGATAAACGGAAAAAAGGTCCGCCGCTTGCGGTGAGTACGACGCGTTCGAGTTCCTCTCTTCTTCCGGCCTGAAGCGACTGAAAAATGGCGCTGTGCTCGCTGTCTACCGGAACAATTTCCGAACCTGTCCGACGGGCGATTTTCCGGACGACGGCTCCTCCGACGACCAGGCTTTCCTTGTTTGCCAGCGCGATTCGTTTTCCCGCCTGAGCGGCCGCGACGGTACTTTCCAGCCCGGCGCGGCCAACGATGGCGGAAACGACGATATCCACCTCCGGATCCGCCGCGATTTGGGTTAACGCCTTCATTCCGACCCGAAGTTCCGACCCGGGCGGCAACTCAAATTTCCATTCCTTCGCGGCCTCTTCATCCGCCAGAACGACCCATCGGGGATGAAAACGCATCGCCTGTTCGTAAAGGAGTTTCAGATTTCGACGTCCAGAAATGGCGAATACACGAAAACCTGGAATCGTATTGACTACGTCCAACGTATTGCGACCGATGCTTCCAGTCGCTCCGAAAAGCGCGATATTTTTCATCTTTGACCGATTTATTTCTTTAAAATAAAGTGAATTTTTCATATTATAGCAGATTCGGCCTGTTTTCAAAAGGGGGAGGGGAGGGAAAGAATTAGGGTTTTCCGTTGGAAATAGGGGGGAAATATCTGCAAAAGGAAATTTTTTATTCGAAATCTCTTGACGAACCTTAATTTCTGATTAAAATTAAGGCGCGGGAAAGTAATTTACGGTTTATTTCAGATAGAAAACGTCTCGGGGAGTGAAAGACGTTTTTTAATTTTTTAATCATGAAAGGAAAGGTCATGCCGCTTATTAAATACGCTCATGTCGAAGAGAAAGGCGAGTCGTGTCCGCAGGTTTTTGAAACGCTTCAATACCGTAACGAGGAGGATTTAACCGTTTGTCCGACCTGTGGAAAACCCGTTCGAAAAATGCTTAATATCCGCGTCGCTTCCGTAAAAAGCGAAAAGGACGCGCTCAGTCCGAAGAATCTGGCAAGCCATGGATTTACGCAGTACAAAAAGAGCGGCGACGGTTTTTATGAAAAAACGGCGGGCGAAGGACCGCAGGTTATCTCTGCCGATCAGGCGCGGACTCTTCAGGCAAAAGGGAAATTTTGAGTTTTCGATTGCCGAAATCCGGCCGATCCATCTCATAGGGACCGAAAATATTCTTCG
>CAZWOV010000273.1:0-4079 GCA_964635645.1 uncultured Planctomycetaceae bacterium
CGCAATTGATTCGACCGAAGATGGAATCGTCGCGCTCAACAAAAGCGACTGCCGCGACTGAGGCGCCATGCGGAGAATTTTCTCAATATCCGGACGAAAACCGATATCAAGCATTCGGTCGGCTTCGTCCAGAACGGAAATTTTCAGATTCCGAAGTTTGAGCGACCCGCGTTTAATATGATCCATGATACGACCGGGCGTTCCAACTACGATATCCACGCCGGCGCGTAATTGCTGAACCTGAGGCGGAAGCGGTTTCCCGCCGTAAAGCGCGACGCACTCCAAATCGGAGTATTTTGCGAGCTTTTCGATCTCCTCTTTGACCTGAACGGCCAATTCGCGAGTCGGGACGAGAATCAAAGCCTGCGGGTCAAAAGAATCCTCGTCAAACTCTATCATCTGAAGGATCGGAATGGCAAAAGCCGCAGTTTTTCCAGTTCCGGTCTGGGCCTGCCCCATAACGTCGTCGCCAGTGAGAGCTTCCGGAATAAAAGCCTGCTGAATCCGCGAAGGGGTTACGTATTGAGCGTCGTCCAACGCAAGAATCAACTCTTTTGAAAGTCCCATCTTTCCAAATTCAGAATCCTTCAGCAACCGATACCGATCGTCTTTTTTCAAAGACTTTTTGCCTTTTGACGATTTGTCGGCTTTTTCAATGCTGGAAGAATTTCCCAATTTTTCACTTTCGGAAAGACTTTCATGCTTTAAAAACTTTTCTTCTCCGGAAACGCTTCCAACTTTCCCCGAGATTTCGTCGAAATTCCGGCGACATTTTTCACTTACGGCGAAATTATCCGTCCGTTTTGAGCTTTTTACCTCGATATTGGTGAAATTATCGGCGTTTTCAGCAATTTTCAGGGTTTGAATTCCGTTTTCTTCGGAAATACTTTCCGTTTTTTGTTTTTTTTTACCCGATTTCTCGTCGTCAATCCGTTCCGGTGAAAAATCGATATCCTCGGGAAAACTTACGAATTCGTCAGGAAATTCCGCAACAGGATTTGAGATCGCGTTTTTCGTCGTCTTCGTCTCCTTTTCGCGGCAACTCTTTCGCGATTTTTTCCTGTCGCAACATTCCGTTTTCTGGTCGGCAACGTTGGAAAACTCGTTTTCCTTTTTGGAAAAATCTCTGCTCCCAACGTTACCCCCAGTTTCTTTTACTCCCTTTTCCTTCGGAACGGCTCCCGTTATTTCCCCGGCAAAAGCGTCGCCGCCTTCAACCTCCGCCGCGTCCCGCATTTTCTTCATACGCTGCCGTGCGCGCCGAGAAGAACGCCGAGGAGAATCCGCCGTTTCAGAAAGCGCGTTCGCGACGACGTCATTTGACGCCGTCGATTCCTGAATTTCTCCCGAAAAAGCCGTTTCCGCTACAGAAACGGGCGGATCCGAACATACCGTCATTCCGGGCGCAGGCGAAGCCAACGTTGCGCACGGAGTCGGCGCCGTCTGAATCTGCGGCATGGGAGCCGCCTGAAAAATAGACGCCGACGAGGCCATGAGCTGCGACTGAATGACCGCAAGCGCTTGATGGCATTGCTGAATCATTCCTAAAAGCGCTTCCTGCTGTTTAATTAATTCATTTCTTACGACCGGATCAATTGCCGGAGCTGAAGGAGGCGGAATTATCGGTGAAATCTGAGCCGTCGGCGGCGCTATTGGCATTGGCGCCGGAGAGAGCGAAACCATCGACGGCATGGACTGCTGCGGATAAAAAACATTCTGAGCCGAAAAATAAGGATTCCCCGCCGCAATTCCCGGTATTGAAGGCGCGGCGATATTCATTTCAGGCGTTAACCTCGCCTCATCCTTAAAAACTTTCTCCGATTTTGTTTCTTTTTTACTCTTTTTCCGTTCCTTCGCCGGTTTGACTTCAGATTTTATCTTTCCGAAATCTTTTTCCGATTTTTCCAATTCGTTTTCGAAAACGTTTTCACTTTTTCCAATTCGCTTGTCTTTTTCACCGGTCGAATCGCATTTTTCAGCGTCGTTCTGGACTTTCTTCCCCTCTTTTTTAGAGACTTTCTCTTCTTTTCGGGAAACTTTTCTGCTTTTGGAATTTTTTACCTGAGATTTCCGCATCATCTCATCCAACGGCGAAAGCTGTCCGTCTTCCTGAAAATCATGAAAAATAGCGCAATCAAGCGGGCGGCGCTCCGAAGCGGTCACGATGCTGTCGTACGAAGGAATCGCCAGGTCGGCCATGCTTACGCCGGTCGGTAATTTTTTGATACCGTGCGACTTCATCTCGTCTTCAACGGAACGGTGAATCCGCGTATTCGCAACTTTAACGCCGTCCACGACGACCGTTTTGGTCTGCGTCGGATTCACAGAAGGATTTGCGGCGATATGCGCGCGCTGATTTTTCTGACGACTTCGTTTTCCACTCTTGGCGGGTTGCTGAGCGGAAGCGAATCCCGCGACTATTTCATCTATTTCCTGCTCGGTAACGGCTTCAGGAATATCGGACTCCTCGTTGGAACGATTATTCCACATTTCAGAACATTCCGATTCCGTACGTTCTTTTCCTTTGTCAGAAATTTTTCGTCCAGAACGTTTCGGAGATTCCGTTTTAAAGGAGTCTTCCATGGAAACCTCTTCGAAAACAAAATCTTCACCAAACGAATCATGCCCGCGAAACGGGCGGTTTGAGCGTTTTTTATTCATATTTAAAGAAATTATTTTTGTCAGCGAACCGCATTCCGAATTTGTTTACGCGCTGTAGGAAAAAAAGTTTAACGTCTATTCGAAGCAATTCAAAAAGGAAATCGAAACGTCAATATTTCAAAAGAATGAAAAATGGGAAAATTTACGCCGTTTTTCACAACTTATCCCAAACGGCCAATTAATGCCATTCCGCTTCCAATACTTTTCTTTCCTCAAAAAACGTAAAATCAAATCTTGCGCAGGAATACTTTCGCAAATGCCCTTAAAGACGCGGCGGTCCGAAACAAATGCGAAAACGTAACCTGAAAATTAAACGGACAAAACCCAACGTTCCTGAAAAAGCCCCGGAATCTGTTTTACAGATCGTTCGGCTAAATTTGAACTCAAACTAAATTTTGTCCGAATCCGCGCAAATCCGGTATCGCGGTTCTGAATCTATTTTCCCTCGCGAAGCCAATTCTCCAGTTTCTCAAACTGGCGCACAAAACTCTGTTCCTCTTCACGAACAGGACTCTTGAAAAAGCACGCGAGAAAATCCATTCTTCCGGTAAAATTACGCCGACGGGCCAATTCCGTGAGTCGAACCAGATCGAGAACGAGCGGAGCGGCCAAAAGCGAATCGCACCCCTGCCACGTAAACTGAAGCGTCATGGGCGTTCCGAGAAATCCCTGAAAATGAATATGATCCCAGGCGGTTTTCCAGTCGCCCAAGCTCTTAATATATTCGATTGTCACAAGCGTCTGCGGCGCGTAACCGAGAATCTGCTCAAGAAGGTGATTTTTACTCGTAACTTTCGTCGCTTTGTTGTGGGGATCGTCCAGAACTATCCCGTCGCGGTTTCCAAAAATATTATGCCCAACCCAGCTCATTACGTTCAAATTACGATGAGCAAACATCGGCGCCAAAACGCTTTTCATAAGCGTTTCGCCTGTTTTTCCGTCGTTTCCAAAGAAACGCGCGGAAGTTTGACGGGCCAATTGTTCCAATGCCGGCGGCGTCGCGCCAAGCGACGGGGTAAAATTCACGAAATCAAAGCCGCTTTCAAGAGCCGCGACGGCGTAAAGCGTACTGGCCGGCACAAGCGGTTTATCTGAAGAATCGATCATCTGGCGAAACGCTTCCCAATCCGTCCATTCGCGCCGACGTTTTGTCCGTTCCGACTCTGGAAGTTTTTCGATTTCCGACTCGCTGAAATATTCGCAAATCGGTTCGGTTGACGTCAGATTCACAACAATCAAATGGTTAAGCTGTTTTTGCGCGACAAACGCCTCCATGTCCGACCGGATTGCGGAAATCATTTCACGCGGCGTAAATTTCTCTTCACGCTTTCGGTTCGCCATTTCTTCAACTATTTTCCCGCTGTTCGCAAGAAATCCAGGCAAAATCCGAACGTCAAGCTCCGCCAGATCGTTCGAAA
>CAZWOV010000273.1:4089-4378 GCA_964635645.1 uncultured Planctomycetaceae bacterium
TGTTCGACCAGTTCGTCGGCGGCTTTTGCAAATGAAAAATCTCGAATCTCATATCCGGCGGGAACAAAATCATTCCAGTCAGGCATTTCGATATCGGAAAAATCAGGAAGTTCCGTCGTCAAACCAATTGGTTTGACCAGTTTTTTCTGAAGATTCAAAAGCCCAACTACGGCCGTCGTCGCAACGCCTCCCCAGGCGCCGATAATCCAAAGTCCAGTTCGATTCGTATTTTCTGTCATAGCCTTCGTCCTTATTTTAATATCCCCTGCTATTGGCTCTTTTACCCACA
>CAZWOV010000274.1:0-4376 GCA_964635645.1 uncultured Planctomycetaceae bacterium
GTTTTTTTATTTAATGAAAGAAACCGCGAATCTCTTTTTCGTCTGTTTGCAGAACACGCTTCCAACCAGGAACTCAGTTTTACGTGGTACGACGCCGCCGTTTTGAGCCGTAAAGTTCGCCAGGATAATTCTTCTCCAAAAATCAATATCAACTCTATTGATTTTTAATTTTTATTTTCTTTTGAAACGTTGCCGCCGCAATTTTATTCCAAAGCGTTTTTTATCCCTTAAATTTTCATTCTGCCGATTATTTATGACCTGTTCCGGAATTGTTTTTGATTTCAACGGCACCCTTTTTTGGGACACTCCGTTTCACATTGAAGCGTGGATGAGGTACTGCTCCAAACGCGGAATTCCTCTCACCCTCGACGAGTTCTACCAGAAAATTCACGGAAAGCCAAACGAAGCCATTTTCGAAATTCTTTTCAACGGAACGCTTTCCGCCGAAGAGGCTCGCGAAGAAGCTGAAAAGAAAGAAGCCGCCTACCGGGAAATCTGCGTCGAGTCGGGGCTTGACCTTGCTCCCGGCGCCGAGGAATTTCTGGATCGCCTTAAATCAATTGGTTTTCCGTTTACCATCGCCACCGCTTCCCATCGGTCAAACGTTGATTTTTTCTATGAAAATTCGCGTCTTGATCGTTGGTTCCGGTTTGAGGATATTGTCTACCTTGACGGAACTGTTTTAGGAAAACCGGCGCCCGATATGTACCTCAAAGCAATAAAAATTATCGGACAGACTCCGGAAAACGTCCTGATTTTCGAAGATTCTCCTCCAGGAATTCAGGCCGCGGAAGCCGCTGGCGTCGGAAAACTGATTCTTGTCAACTCGGACGGACGCGATTATTCCGCCTATCCGTACGAAGTTATCGCCGATTTTCGAAAAGTTATCGACCGATTTTGAAAACGCGCCGTCTGCGTCCGACCGTTGCGATTGACGTTGGTCGGACGTTTTTTGATTTGAAAAAATTATCTGAAATTCCAACCGTTAATGAAATTCAGACCTTTAAATAAATACTCGTTGAAAGTCTGCCAACAAACAATTCGTCGAAAGTCCGTCAATAAATTATTCGTTGAGATTCTGCCAACAAATACTCGTCGCAAGTCCCCCAAAAAGTTAAATTGCGCAAAAAGAACAACTTAACGCAATTAAAACAATTCTCGAAAATCTTCGCTATACTTGGATTAAAACAGAAAGAAAATCTTTTTTTCATAAAAATTTAGCGCGGTTTGGGAAAATAGAGGTTTCATTTCACAGAAATTGGCGTATAATATACGATATTGAATAAATGAAAAGATTTTGACGTCCCAACGTTGAATCTTCATCAAGTATGAATTTCATCAATCGTCCAAACGGATGACAGAATGAGGAGTAAAATATGCTTCGCCGTACATTAGTTTCAATGGCGCTTTTAGCCGCTCTTTTTTTTAACGCAAACGTAAACGCAAGTTCCTACTCAACGAGCGATTCCGCTGTCGGCGGCGTCATGATTGATGCAGATGGCATGCTCTCTCAGGCAACCGCGGAAGATATGACGCGGCTCCGCAAAGAAATCAGCGAAGGTCTTCTTCCTGTTTCCAAAAATCTGAACCAACAGGTCGAATCGCGTAAAATATCGCTGAAACTGCTCAATGAATATATTGCCAAATGCGAAGCGGAAGGAAAAGAACTTCCCGATTCCGTACTTTATCTCGGCGGTCTGACGGCAATTGAATACGTCCTGATTTATCCGGAACAGAACGACGTCGTTCTCGTCGGTCCCGCGGAAGGTTGGGAAGTTGGACCGCAAGGCGTTATGGTTGGCAAAAATTCCGGTCGTCCGGTCATGCTGCTTGACGATCTCGTCACGGCAATCCAGGCCGCGACCGGCGAAGTTCGCGCGGTATTCTCCGTCTCAATTGACCCGACCAAAGAAGGACTCCAGCGCATGGCCCAGTTTGCGTCAAGCGTTAATCCCTCGTCCGCTCCGCAAAATATTGCCAAAGGCATGGAAGAATCGCTCGGCCCCCAAACGATTACCCTTCGCGGTATCAATCCTTCTTCCCACTTCGCCTACGTCATGGCCGCCGCAGACTTCCGCATGAAACAGATTTCAATGGGCGCCGCGAAATCGCCGGTGCGTTCGATTCCATCCTTCGTAAGCATGATGAAATCTCCCGCGCAAAACGGAGCTCTTCCGCGCTGGTGGCTCGCCCCGAATTATGAATCGGTTTCCTGCGACGCCGACCGCCTTACCTGGTCCTTCGCCGACGGAAAAGTTGTTACGATGACCGACACGGACTTTTTTGACGGAAATCAGATCGTTCGTAAAGCGGCGAAAAAATCTTCCGTCTTCCAGCAGTGGGCCGACAAAATGACGGAAAATTACGACGAACTGGCAAAAGCCGAACCGGTTTTTGGACAGCTTCGCAACTGCATGGACTGCGCCCTGACTGCAGCCGTTATTGCGGAAAACGACGTAATGCGCAAAATGGGAAGTTCCTTTGCGCCGATGATGAGCAGTAAAGAAATCTGCGCCGTACGCCGGAATGTTCCTCAGCATGTCGCCAGTACCGCGGTCACGGCTCGACGCGGCGGTTCCGTTATGTTCGTCACGGGGGGAGTTTCCATTAATCCGTGGGAAATGGTTCAGAATGCGTCTCAAAAAGATCTCGCCGACGTCCGCGAGAACGTGACCGTCCCGTCTAAAAAGTGGTACGCCAACTAATTTTCTACCAGGGAATACCGCAATTAAATTTTAACAATGAATAATGGAAAACTTTTACTTTCCATTATTCATTTTATTTTAAAATCCGGTATTTGCGCAACGAGCGATTCGCGCTTCCTCCCCCTTGACAACATCTGAAAAACAGATAGAATAGGAATCGAGGGATAGGATAGTCGCGGAGATATGAAAGAATTTTCATATCGATGAGGAAAGTCCGGACACCGCAGAACACAGTGATGGATAACGTCCACCGGTCGTGAGGCCAGGGAAAGTGCAACAGAAAAGATACCGCCTTCAGCGTCGTTTACGAAGCGGGAGGTAAGGGTGAAATGGTAAGGTAAGAGCTTACCGCGGAGCAAGCGATTGTTCCGGCAGGGTAAACCCCACTGGGTGCAATGCTAAACAGAGAGGAGCAGAACGGGTTCGCGCCCGTTTTCCCGCGTTTGTTCGACACGGTAACTTTCGGGTAAGCAGCTTGAGACGTTCAGTAATGAACGCCCCAGATAAATGACTATCGTTCGGGTCGTACCCGTTCACAGAATCCGGCTTACGATTCCTCCAGTTTACGCTGCTTTTTAACGGCGCGCGATTGAATAAATCGCGCGTCGTTTTTTGCGTTTGTCTTTCGCGCTGAACGCGTTAAATCAAACGCGTCCGGAAAATCGATTGCGCACAAGTCCCGTAGGAAATTCTCATAAAGCGGGGGTTTCTATTTTGAAAATCCGCGTTTCGCCTTTTTCCATTTTAAGTTCTTTAATATTTCTTTCTCCGCTCAGAAAATCGTTCAGTTCTGAATTTTTCTTCGGCAGATTCACGCGATAAACGCCCTCTTCCGGAGCGTGAAGAAGCAGGAAAGGTCCGTTCGCCCAAACGCAGCAGAGTTTATCCGTGAAAAAATGGACGCCGGCCTTCTGGCCGTATTCGCGAATTTTTTCCGGAGTCAAGCCGTCGAAATCAATCCAGACAAATTTTGAACCTGTTCCAGATTTCAGAATTTTTCTTTCAATCGCACTTTTTTCCGCAGCGTTCAGAGCCGGCGCGTTCGCAATCAGGCAGAGTTTCGGCGGTCGAACGCGCCCGGTAAGGAGATCGTCCGTCAGATACTGCGCGTACGGAGCGCCGGAACGGTTAAGAGAAGACCGCAGGTGCGAAACCGAGAGACAGGTAAAACGTCCGGAACCTATTCTCAACATGGACTTTTCATCGATAAAAACCCCGATTTCCGGCGCGTAAGGAGTCGGATTTTTAAGAAAATACTCGTCCATGGATTTCAGTTCGTCCATAATTTTCCAAAGTTCCAACGACTCAAACCACCCGGCTCCGCCAAGGTCCATCCACCACGTTCCAAAATTTCTTACGGAAGATTCCGCGGTATTGCGTAAAAGTAACCGTCTGGTTTCGTCCGGAGTTTCGGCGCCGCTATTCCAGCCGGGAGCCCGGCTCCCCTTGGCAAGATAGGTTCGCGTATCGTCTTCATAGAGATAAATCTTACCGGCAGCCGTTACGCTTTCCGCATTTACCATGCATGAACCGCCGCCGCCAAGCTGCCGGTCGTAATAAGACATTGGCGAACAAACAACGTCAATATCCGGCGAGTTCAGGATTGAGCGCAAATCATAGTGAGCGCTGGCCGCCGGGCCTTTGAAAACCGACGAAAATTCATAGCAGTAT
>CAZWOV010000275.1:0-4347 GCA_964635645.1 uncultured Planctomycetaceae bacterium
AACGGTTCGGATTTCGTGTTCGATCTTCCGGTTCCCTTCTTTCCTTTTTTAAGAAATGGAGAATTGTTTAGATGACGAAAGCTTCATCCTTCGTGTTCTCTGCGACTCGTACGCTGAGTGTTTTTCTGGCCTTTTTTGTCGTGGGAGTAACGTTGACGCTGACGTCCGGATGCGGTCAATCCAAACCCGTTCTTTATTTTTATACTTGGGAAGACTATATCGACCCGGAAGTCGTCGTTGATTTTGAAAAGCAGTTTAACTGCACCGTTCATCTCGATACGTTTGAAAGCAACGAGGATATGCTCGCGAAGATTCGGACGGGAAGCGTTCCGTACGACGTAATTCTTCCAACGACCTATACGGTGGAGATCATGCGCGACGAACAGCTGATTCAGAAGCTTGATCCCGCTCTGCTCCCGAATGTTCATCAGTATGCCGACAAAGAGCTGGCGGCGAAGAACGGCGACCCGAATTTTGAATACAGCGTTCCGTACTTTGGCGGAATTACGGGACTTGGCGTTCTGGTGGACGAATGCGACCCGCTTCCGGATTCCTGGACCGTTTACGACTGTGAAAATGAGAAATACGTCAAACGTATCGCTTTGTTGGACGACATGCGCGAAACGATCGGCGCAGCGTTGATTACGCTTGGATACGATATTAATACGACCGACGACGCGCAGTTGGAAGAAGCGAAAAAAATTGTCGTCAAATGGCGCGCAAACGTTGCGAAATTCGGCGTGGACGACGTCAAACAGGATCTGAATTCAGGCGCGAATTATATTATTCACGGATATGGCGGCGATCTTATGCAGATGTCTGCGGACGACCCAAATATTCGTTTCGTTATTCCGAAAGAAGGCGCTATTATTAATATTGATAATTTCGTGATTCCGGTTAACGCGAAAAATTCCCAGTTGGCGTATCAATTCATTAATTTCATGTGCGACCCGAAAATAGCCGGACGAAACATGGATTACACGAAATTTGAAGTTCCGATTGCCGACGCGTCGGACGCCGTTTCGGAAAAAACGCGCGCGATTCCGGGTTTCATTGTCTCCGACGAGGTTCGCGCTAAAATTCAGGTTATTAAAAATCTGAATGAGGAAGACATAAAGAAGTATACGAAAATCTGGGATGAGATTAAAGCGGCGGATTGAGTTTTTAAAGAGTTCTTTCAGCGTTTTCTCCCGGAGGCGTAAGAAGACGGGAACGGATTGCGAAAAAGCCGTAAGCCGTTATTCCTCTTTCAGGATGTTTGCCGACGGGAGAAATACGAAGAATGGAGAACGTAGTCTTCGACTGGTTTGACGGAGTAATTCGCATTGAAAATTTCCATTTGGGGATAAGGATGGAAAATAGAAACGCGCGTTTCTGAAAACGCGTTTTGCAGAATTTCTTCATCGGCGGACGGTCAAGTCTCCGCGGGTTGAATAAAGAAAGAAGGTCGGGAATGATTTCGGGTTATGTATTCGAGAATGGCAGACTCGTTGAAGCGGACGAACAGACGGCGGCTCCCGTTTTGATTTGTTCCGAGCCTGACCAGGTTGAGAAAATGTTTATCCAAACCGAATTCAACCTTGGAAAACATACGTTAGCGTCTGCGCTTGACGAAAACGAGTTGCCGCGAATCGAAAGCCGCGATGAAAAAATCGTTATTATCTGTAAACATCCAAGGCATATCGGGGTGATTGATCAGAATATCGAGTTTCACGTAATGTCGCTTGGCGCCGTCATTTATGAAAACCGTCTGCTTTTTATTTTTAATGAAAAGATCTCGCTTAAAGATTTTCTCTATACTCCGATGCGCGTGGACGATATCCGCGACGTTTTAATTAATGTTCTTCATCGAACGACGCTTCATTTTCACGAGCATTTACGATATATCAGTCTGGGTATGGAGCAGATTGAAGAGGAGGTGATCGAAACGGCTTCCTCTCCTAAATTGATGAATCTTTTCAGTCTTGGGAAGAGTATGACGTATTATGTCAGCGCGCTGAATGGGAATCATTCGCTTATTGATCGTATTTATTCCAATACGTCGCGTCTTGGCTTTAACGAGTTGCAGAAAGAAACGCTTGACGACATTCGTCTGGACAGCGCTCAGTGTTGCCAGGAGGCTCAAATCACCACGACAATCATGACGAAAATGACGGACGCCCGCATTTCACTCATGGGAAATAACGTGAGCATTTTAATGAAGCGGCTGACGATTATTTCGCTGGTTATGATGCCGATGAACCTTCTGGCGGGGATTGGCGGAATGTCTGAATTTACCGCTCTGGCTCAGACTTACTTTGGATTATCCATGGGACCCGCCTATCTTTTCCTTTTCGTTTTTTTCGGATTTGTCGGTTTCATGACGTACCGTATTTTCCAGAAGATGAATCTGGTATGACGAAGAGAAAAGAATCGTCGAGACGTAAAATCGTGCGGATTGTTGTTTTCCGGTTTGGGACAGTTTTTGGGGGGGCGGTTGGCATCGGTCTTTTGCGCCGCGTCGGACGGCGTCGGTATGGACCGCTTTTTTCAGGAATTTTAAATTTTTTATCGGAAAATCTCCCCTACCCCCTTGAAATTCTTGGGTAAATCGTTCATACTATGAGATATGTTTCAAAAAATATACAGAAATACCGAAAAACTGTTTTCTTTTGGGAAGACGGCTCGATTTCTGATAAAAAATGCACATTCAATCAGGTTTTTATTGAATCAGGGGAAACTATGAACAGGATTTTGGGTTTATTTTCCGTTGGAATTTTGACACTCGGAATGCTTTTGGGAATTACCTTAACTCCGGTCTCATGTCAGGCTGCCGAAGATTCAGACGCCGCGGTCGCCGCCGCGGAAAAGGGGTCTGCAAAGAAAGCGACGAAGAAAAAGAAGAAGTCTTCTTCAAAAGCCAAAGCGAAGGCTCAGGCCGACGAGTCTGAATCGGAGGACGGCGGCGAAAAGAATGCGGCCGCCAAAACTTCGAAAAGCAAAAAGAGCAAGAAGTCCGCGAAAGCCAAGGCCGACGACGCGCCTGAAGCGGACGGCGCCGCGGTAGAAGAGAAAGCCGCCGCAGAAGCGGCAAAAGAGACGGATGCGTCGAAAGAGGCGGATGCGTCGGAAGAAAATACCGACGGGCCGATCGACGCCTCGCCCATTTCTGAAGAAGGGAAGGAAGCGGGGGAAGTGCGCAAGATTACCGTTCATGGGATTGAATATGCTTTTTGCTGGTGCCCCGCGGGAACGTTTGAGATGGGCGCCCCGGAAGACGAGTTGGGATATTCGGAAGTGGAAAAACTGCATTCGGTGAAACTTTCGAAAGGTTTCTGGCTCCTTCAGACGGAAGTAACTCAGGAAATGTACGAATCCGTCTTGAACGAAAATCCGAGTTATTTCAGCGCGAAGGGATTTGGAAAGGACAAAGGAAGCGTGAAAGGCCGGGAAGAAACGGCCAAGTTTCCGGTGGATCGCGTTTCTTATTCGGACGCTGTAAGATTTTGTGAGAAATTTTCCAAACAGGTAGGGGTTGAATTTAATTTGCCGACGGAAGCGCAGTGGGAATACGCCTGCCGCGCGGGAACAAGCTATCCGTTTTATACGGATAAGGCGCCGACTCCCCAGCAGGCTAATTTCAAAAAGGGAGAAAACGTACCGGAAAGCACGGACGAAGTTGGAAAGCACGGTAAGAATCCGTGGAATCTGTGCGATATGATGGGAAACGTCAGCGAGTGGTGCCGAGATTATTACGCTCCGGATTACTATGAAAAATCTCCTGCGGCGGACCCGGTTGGACCTGATTCGGCAGAAAACGGCGAGCGTGTTTTGCGCGGCGGCAGTTTTTCTAATTTGGAGTACTATTTGCGCAGCGCCTCCAGGAATTTTTTAATTGAAGGCGCGAAGGGGAATCGTTTCGACGGTTTTCGTTTTGCGACGGTTCCCGGCGGAGAGGCCGCGCCGGGAGCGTCCGACTCCGGCGACGAGGAGAAGAAAGACGCGTCTGAAACGTCCGATTCCGGCGACGATGAGAAGGAAGACGCGGACGAAGAATAATCCGCTTTATTTTGTCTGAAAACGACTCCCATTCTTTGGGTTCAGAGAATGGGAGTTTTCTAAAAAGAATTTAAGTATTATTTTCCTGCCTTAAATTTAGAAAAGGAGTAAACCATGCCCGCCTCAAGACGTAATTTTTTTACGACGTGCGCCTCTGTTACCGGAGCCGCCATTCTTTCCAGAACGCTTCATGCTGAAGAGCGGAAAGATGAGCCGACGATTCGTATTCCCACCGTTCCCGAAGAAGTCGGCGCGCCGTACGTCGGCTGGAAAGAAGGAGAAATGGATCTCCATTTTATTCTGACGGGC
>CAZWOV010000276.1:0-4312 GCA_964635645.1 uncultured Planctomycetaceae bacterium
AAGCTGCGGCGTTTCATGTCGAGTGTCCTGATGAAGCGGATCGGTCTTTTTTCAAAAAATACAGCGTGAAAATATCTGAATTCTCAACGCCTTATTTCAATTTAACATAAGATTCGGAAAAAGTAAAGTCCCGCCGTGTTTTTTCCAGTAAATTTTGGAAAAATTTTTTCGAATAATTCTTCTTACCCGTTGATAAAATCTGAAAATTTTTTATACTTAACGGTACGGAAGAAAGAAACGGTTGATTGTTTGATTTTCGTAAATTTCATTGCTCGCCCGTTTATCGATTGATTCGCGAATTCGCCGAAGAAAAAAATGAACCTTTATTCATCGTAAAGAAGGAGAAAATATGACGTCTAAAAAAATTAATATCGCAATGATCGGTCAGGGATTCATGGGCCGTTCGCATTCAAACGCCTGGAGTCAGGTAAAGAAATTTTTCGATCCGCAACTTGCGCCGACGCTGCATACGGTTTATGGCATGGAAACGGAGGATCCCGCGGCTTTCGCCAGGAAATGGGGATGGCGGAACGCTTCGACAAACTGGGAAGAAACAGTTCGGAGCGCGGAAATCGATCTGGTAGATATCGTGACTCCGAATTTCATGCACGCTCCGCCGGCGAAGGCGGCGTTGGAATCGGGAAAAGTCTGTTGCTGTGAAAAGCCGATATCCGCGACGCTGGACGACGCCCGGGGAATGGCCGAAACTGCGCGGAAGTACCAAATTCCTTCGTTTGTCTGGTACGTTTACCGACGTTGTCCGGCGGTCGCTTACGCGCATCAACTCGTTAAATCCGGCGAACTTGGCGATATTCTCCACGTTCGCGCAACGTATCTTCAGGGGTGGGCGGATGAAAAGATTCCCATGCGATGGAGATTTAAAAAGGAATTGGCCGGAAGCGGGGCGCACGGCGATTTGAACGCGCACATTACGGATATGGCGCGTTTTGTCGCGGGAGTTGAGGTTGAGGAAATCTGCGGCGCGATCAGTAAGACCTTTATTAAAAAACGCCGCGTCATGCAAACGGGAACCGGCAGAATGACGATTGACCAGTGCCAGGGAACGCAGGAAGAAATCTGGGACGACGTTACGGTCGACGACGCGGTTCTTTATCTTGCGAAGTTCACAAACGGAGCGATTGGGAGTTTTGAAGCGACGCGCCGGGCAACCGGAAATAAAAATACGAACGGATTTGAGATTAACGGTTCAAAGGGATCTCTTAAATTTTGTTTTGACCGCGCGAATGAACTGGAGTATTACGACGCGAGAGTTCCGTCCGGCGTTCAGGGGTGGACGACTATTTTGTGTACGCACGGCGCGGATCATCCTTACGTAAAAAACTGGTGGCCGGACGGACATCTTATTGGATACGAACATACGTTTACCAACATGGCGTACGACGTGCTGAGAGTGATTAATGGGGAAGAGCCGATAGTTCCTCTGGCAACTTTCGAGGACGCCTACCAGACGCAGCGTATTCTTGAAGCCGCTCTGATTTCCGCGGAGGAAAAACGCTTTGTGAAACTGGATGAAATTCGTTGAACTCTATCCGTAAATTGATTTATTGAAACAAAAAACTTTTGTTTTGTTTTTTAGAGTTTCCCTGTTGAAGAAATTACGTTTTCAGCAGGGAATGAAATTTGGTTTGGAATAAAAAGCAAGCTTGCCGATCTGAATTTTTTACCGTAAAGCGGGGTTTAAGCCGCGTGACGATAAGATGAAACCTTCAATAGTAAATCTGATTTTATTTATTTTTCTTTTTTCGGGACTTTGTTTTTCAGAGGAACGTCAATGGGATCCGACCATTCATGAAAAAGAAGTCCGCCCCGCTCCCGAGTGGGCGACCCGCGGGATTATTTACCAGATTAATCCGTGCGCGTTTACTTCGGAAGGAACGCTCAAGGCGATTGAAGCGAAGTTGCCCCATATCCGATCGACGGGCGCGACAATTATTTACCTTTGCCCCGTTTTTACCGCGGACGACGAAAGAATCCTCTAATTATTCCGATCGTTTACAGGCGGTTTGCACCCGGAAAAATCCGCGTCCTTCCGGCAGACGACTCAATGAATAAAATCCGTTAAATCCCCAATTATCAGGAGTTTTTTTATGAACCAGAATCGCTTTTGGAGGTCTGGAAACGCTGCGTTTCGAAAACTTTTCGTTTCAGTTTGTCTGATTCTTTTTTGTGCGTTTTCTTCTTTTTTTCGTTTAAACGCGGAAATTCTTGCGCCTGGGACGCCGGTGGAGACGAATCCTTCCGGATTTGCTCCGCTTTTTCCGTTTGCCATTCCGAAAAAGGAACCGCAGAATATTACGAATGTCAGGACCTGGACGGTTTGTCCCGAACAGAAAATCGATACGAACGAATTTTTGCGCGTCGAGGGCGGAAGTTTCGTAAACGACCGGGGCGCCGTTCGTTTTGTCGGTTCGAACATGACGGGAAAGTCCAATTTGCCGGAGACTCCGGAGGACGCGGATTTTCTGGCCGCCTCGCTTGCGCGGTTTGGGATTGGGATCATGCGCCTTCATTTCTTCGATAATCCGTGGTCGGGAATCATGAAGGCCAATGCGGAACGCTCCATGATCGATCCGGAGAAACTGGATCGTCTGGACCGAATGATTTATGCGTTCAAAAAAGAGGGAATTTACGTAAATTTAAACCTCCATGTCGCCCGACAGCTGGACGAAAGAGACGGTTTTGTGAAACCGGATGAGAGACCGCGGTACGATAAGGGGCTGGATAATTTTGAGCCGCGTATGATTGAATTTCAAAAGCAGTACGCTCGAGATTTGCTGACGCATGTGAATCCGTACACAAAGTTGAGCTACTGCGAAGATCCGTGCGTCGCGATGATTGAGATTAATAATGAAAACTGCGTTTCCAGCAGCTGGCATTGGGGAACTCTTGACGCGTTGCCGGAGCCGTATCTTTCGACTCTCCGCGAGTTATGGAACGGTTGGCTTGCGAAAAAGTACGCTTCCACGAAAGAGCTGGAAGAGGCATGGGGATGCCGAACGTTTCCGCGAAGCGCAAATCTTCTTCCGGAAAATCTTTTCACTGAATTTTCAGACAAAAACTGGCGTTTCGTGCAGGGGAAAGGTCTGGAAATGAATTATGAATTGACGGATTCGAAAACCTTAAAATTTACCGTGATGAAAAAAGGAACGACTCCCTGGGCGCCGCAGATCCTTTGTCCCGGTCTGGCGATCAGGAATGGCCAACCTTACTCGCTCAGCGTTCGTCTTCGGGCGAAACGGCCGGGAACCATTTCGCTTGCGGTTACCAAACATCATCCGGATTGGCATGAAGTTGGTCTTTACGAAACGCTGGAACTGACTCCGGAATGGAAACAGTTTACTTTTGAATTTTATGCCGCGATGGATGACGACAACGTTCGGGTTCAGTTCGGTTCATTCTCCGAGGGGCAGGAAATTGAGATTGCGGATCTGTCGTTTACGCAGGGAGGACGATTGGGCTTTGAAGTCGGCGAAACGTTGGAAGAGAAAACGATTTCTCCGATTAAAAAATACGCTCCGACGTCTCGGGTAACGCCGAAAATGGCGGCGGATTTTTCCGATTTTCTGATTGATTTGGAGAATCGATACTGGCAGACGATGTTTCAGTTTATCAAAAAAGAACTCGGGGCTAAAGCCGCCGTTTCCGGAACGCAGCTGCAGTACGGTTCATGGCGCGCGCAGGCGCGTTTGGACTATTGCGATATTCACGCCTATTGGAATCATCCGGTGTGGACCGATCGTTCGTGGGATGAGAACAACTGGTTTGTCCGCAACACTTCGGTACTTAATTCGATTGGAACAGATAAGGAATCCGGTTTTCGTCTTGCCGCGCTTCGGGTTTTGGGAAGACCTTTTACCGTGAGTGAATTTAATCATCCTTTCCCGAATCTGTATCAGGGCGAAGGACTGCCTACGGCATTTGCTCTTGCGGCTTTTCAGGATTGGAGCGCGATTTTTCAATATACCTGGCTGCATCGGAATACGCAGTATGACGCGCATTTGGCGACGGGATATTTTGATATGGCGGGAAACACGCTTCAACTTGCGCATCTTCCTGCGTGTTGGGCAATGTTTGTGCGTAAAGATGTGAAAACCGCGTCGCAGGACATGATTTTTGCTCCGAATCTTACGGAAGAAAAAGAGAAGGAAATTTTCTGCAACGTCGCGCCGAATTCTTACCATCGCCGTTTAACCGGTCTGGTGGATTACGCTATGCCGTTTGCCGTTCTGTCTGGGGTTCGGCTTCCCGGAGTTGTTCAGGATGATTTTAATTCGGCTCGTCGGATCAGCGA
>CAZWOV010000277.1:0-4306 GCA_964635645.1 uncultured Planctomycetaceae bacterium
CCGAAGCGCAAGTCCGAGGGTTGACGCCAGAACGCCGGCGGCAAGCAAGCCAAATCCGAGCCGAAAGGACCAAACGCCCAAACGATTGAAAATTTGACGCGAATCTTCGGTCTTTCCAATCGAATTGGTTTCCGTTTTTAAAGTTTCTTCCGACGCCGAAACCGCCCGGCCTTTTCCGTCGGCAAATTTCTGAGCCAGAACCTCGAACCCCATCGAAGCGCCGAGAATCAGCATGGCCGCAAATGGAAGAATCCAGGCCCACACAAAAGGACGAAGGCGCAAATAAAAACTTTCCAGCTTCATCAAAAAATCCGTTTCCGGGTAACGCGTCGACGCCAGAACGCCTTCGTCCAGTTCGTCGGGAGGCAAAATCTTCGAACGCATTTCATCGAGAGACGCGCTAAGAGTCTGCATTTGCTCCGCAAAACGCAGCGACGCGGTACGAAACTGTTTCGGCTCGTTCATTTTCCAGGCGTCGGTCATCGTCCGGAAGGTTTCCCGCAAAGCCGACGCTTCGTTTCTCGCAGACTCCGGCCACGACGCGGAAAAAACGCGCTCCAAATCGCCAAAACGCAATACGTTCAAACTGAACCATGGAGACGCATTCAGAGAAAACTCCTGCGCAAAAATCTGAATTTTCTCCGTTCTGTTCCGATCCAACGGCGCGCTTTCCACGGCAGGCAAAACGTTAAGCGCCAAATCTTCATCGAAAAAAACATATTGCAGATCCGCCGCGCATTTTGCGAAATTTCGCAAAGACAAACGGCTCGCTACCAGCCAGGAATACCATTCCTCGTCCAATTCAGACGGTTTTTCCGGAAGTTTCTCCCGTGCGCTCCGACAGAATGCGTCAAACGGCTCAATGACGTCCGCCGCCGCCCGCCGCAACGTCAAAAGGCTCTGTGAAATCAACTCAAGACGTCTTTCGCCGGTAATCGGCGCGTCGTCAACGCTATCCAACCGCGGCGCGCTCAGAGCCTGATCGACGTCCCGAAACGCGTTCTCGACGTTGCGCATCGATTTGAAAAACGCCGACTCCGGCGACCCATCCGCCATTCGCGAAAGAAGATAATTCCATTGCGCGTCGGAGACTTTCCCACGATTCAGCGCTTCGATGAAATTCATCCCCGGCGAAACGGTCCTCCAACCGGATTCCATCTTCTGAAAAAGCTCGGGCGAACGTTGGAGCGCAACCGTCAAGAGCTGAACGTCTATCGGCTGCGCCTGACCCATTCCGCCGTGAGACAGACCATACCAGCTATTTCGGAGCTTTTCATAACTCGTCCAAAATTCCTGTCCTGCCGGAACTTTATCGAGAAACCGACCGTCGAGCCAGAAACAGAAAAGCTGAAGCCCCATCTCGAGACGACTGAGAATTTCGCGCTTTTCAGAAGACAGATTCGGCAAAGCTTTTTGGAACGCTTCCGATTTCGTCTGCATCGCCTCCGCCAGCTCCATGGGAGCGACGTAAAGACAGGGCGTTTCGCCTTCGGGAGCGACCGTAAGACCAAACAAATTCCGCAGTTCAACGTCTTCAAGATAGAGAAACGGAACACGCTTCCACAGTTTCGGGTATTCCTTCATCGAAACGTAAAGTTCCGCCGGAGTAAATTTTCTGGAAGGTTGATCCGGAATCCGCAATTTTTCACGGATCTGCTCCAAATCTTCCGCCGGAATCTTATCCGTCGCCGCGCCGCGCAAAGAAATTCGCGGTTCGTATGAATTGCAGAAAATAAATATCAGATTCTGTTCCACATAAGAAAGAGACGCGGCCTGCCCCATATAGTTCAAATGGGCGGAATCGCGCAAAACGGGATCCCGTTCCGGAGTCAGATTCCGCAGAGGATTCGCAATCAGCCGCAGCCACGCGGCATACCGGTTCTCAATTGTTTCAAGTTTCTTTTTCAGCGCGCCAATCTCGCGGACCGTCTGCATTTCACTCTCAAATTCACGGCCCGACGTTACGTTCTTCTCTTTCAGCGCCGCCAAAATTGATTCCGCTTTATCCAGAGCCTCAAGTTTTCGCGCGTATTTTTCATTGAAAGAAACAGAATTGAATATTCTCGAAAATTCACCGGGCGAAACCTTCGACCGGCGCGTTCCGGACTCGTCAAAAAGCGAAAGCCCCATCAACTCCCGAACCTCCGCGTCCTCCAGCGGAAGAAAAGAAACATCCGTCCACAATTCAGGCTCCGTCAACCATGAGAAAAGCAATTCCGACGCCTGAAACTTTCTTTTGGAACCGTTTTCAAAGGAAATCCGCGGGTTTTCACGACCGCAAATCAGGCGAACGTACGTTCTGGCAAAAGCCTCCAACGGAGCCAGACGCCCGTCGCGGCAAATCGGAAGTTCCGCCCAGGCGCTGAAATCAAACTTCACGCGATCCGACAGCGGAACGGAAGCCGAAGACGGAACGGAAGTTGGAGACGGAACGGAAGCCGAAGACGGAGCGGAAGTTGGAACCGGAGCGGAAGTTGGAGCCGGAGCGGAAGTTGGAGCGGAAGCCGAAGCCGGAACGGAAGTCGGAACCGGAGCGGAAGTTGGAGCGGAAGCCGAAGACGGAACGGTTTGAACGTCCGCGTTCACCGGAAAAACACCGCCAATCAGCAAAATGAAAAAAAGAGAAAAAGCGAAAAAATATCTGTTGCCGGACCAGACGCGAAACCGAAACAGAGGACGAACAGAACAAATCGTTTCTTTCTTCATTTTCATCAATTCCCACACGAGATTCAATTTCATTAAAACGGGCGATTCAGGAAGGTTTTTTAAAAAAATACGCTTTCATTGAAAACATAATACCTATCCCCAACGCAATGAAAAGGCAACCGAGATAAAGCAAACCGCGTCCCGGCGAATAATGAACCGTAAACGTCGAAACATAAAATTGGTCTCTCTCGGAGAGAGCGGCTTCACGGTTCAGAAACGGCCCGCTGAACGACGTTTGAAAAAGGCGCCAGACCTGCTTTGTTCCCGGCTCGAAAATATCCACGGGTTGGTTCATCTGAACTTTCAATTCAGGCGAAAGAACCTTCTCCGGATCTTTTTTATCCACAAGCGCCGCGTCGCTGGAATAGTGAGCCGCCATGGACGTTCCAGGGTCGAGCTGATTGTTGAAACGGTCAAGACGCAGCGCAAAATTAAGATCCACCGTATTTTGCGCATAGATCAACTGAACGTCCGTACCTTTTGCCGTCGTCATGCGAAACAGCGTTTTTTCCGCCGCGCTCGGAACGTTTTTTTCCAAACCGTCCGGCGTGAAATAGTCGAACTGGCGGAGCCAGAACTCTTTTGATTCGCCGTCCGCAGTCAAACGAACCTTCGCCCAGGAAGGCCAGGATGCCAATTTCTGTTTCATTTCCATCCTGGAAAGAGAATTTTTTCCAGGATTTCCACCCGCATGAGCAACTTCCCAGGCGAACGCCTCCGCAGGCTCCGGAATATCTTCCGATTCAGTCGATCCCGACGCATTTTTCATCTTCTTCTTTAATTCGCCCGCTCGAAGATAATCGAGAACTTCGAGTCGGCAACTCCGCAAATCGTCGTCCCAAAGAACGTCGCCCGCGTCGTTTCGGTAAAGCATGAATTTTGGAAGTCCCCAGGGCAAACGCGGCAGAGAATCGCCCACGCCCCAGCCGAACGGCTCTTTCCCGTAAAAACGCCACGAAAAGAGTCCCGGAGTAAAAGAGATGGTTTTTCGAAAAGGTTCTTTCCCCGCCGGAGTCAAACGAAGTTCAAAATGCACTTCCCCAGGACAAATCGCAACCGAATTGCTCTTTCCCTCCGCAATCGAAAGATAAGCCGACCGACTCCAACGAAAATCCACCCAACAGCCGATAAGCAAAACCAGAATTCCAAGGTGCGTCACAAGAAATCCGGTCTGGCGCTTCCGCCATGGAAAACGCAAAAGCGCGCTGGCCAGAACGCTCAACGCAAGAAGAAAACACAGAAACAGAAACCAGTTCGAGTGGTAGACGACCCATGAACTGGCGTCGTCGCCGAACTGCATTCCCCAGAAGGTCGCCAACGCCATGAATACCGCAAGCGTCAAAATTAACGCGACGGCAAAAAACATCGAACCAAACGGCTTCAACGCCATGCGCAGAAAAAAAGGAAGGCCGAACGCGGATTTCTTTTCGCCTGCCGCTATTTTTGAAGAATCGTCTGTTTGCATCCTTTTCCCTTTTGGATAATCAGAAGAGAGGCTCAAAACCTCTCAAATTTCAAATTTTCGTTCTCGAACACGGTAAAACGACGCCCCGATGAAATTTCAGAGAGCGGAACTCAAAACCGCAAACGCCGCGTCATT
>CAZWOV010000278.1:0-1977 GCA_964635645.1 uncultured Planctomycetaceae bacterium
TGAATCAGTTCGTCCGTACTGAGCTGAGCTTGCCGCGCCATGATCAGAAGAATAGAAATGAGCGCTCCCATTGTGCAGAGTAAGACGGCCAGAAAAGGAAAAAGCGAGACCGGATTTTCGGAAGCGGCGGCCAGTCGATTGTTTTGCGTGGAATAACTCATTATTTTAATCGGAATCCAGTTTTCGTAAGGTTTTCCGGCGTTTTTACGTTTGGGAAAACATTTTCCCGTTTGGGAAGAACGTCGGAAGTTCAGGTTCTCTCAATCGCGTAAAATGATTGCGTTTGGGGATATTTTCAAAAGGAAATTTCCTGTTCGCCGTCATTTTCTCGCGGCTTTGACTTCATCCAGCCACTGCGTAAGAGACGAGACGGCCATGGCGAGCTGAGAAACAGTCCGCTCGAAATCGCGCGCGCCTTGAAGCGTGGAGAGATTTTGAGCGAGAACGTTTTCCATCTTCGCAATTTTTTCACCGGCTTCGGCAATTTGCGAAGCGGCTTCGGTCATCTGGGTCGTTGAATTGGCAACCTGCGCCAGCTTGGAAACGCCCAACTCTATCGCGCCGCCCAGTTCCACGATTTTCTGCGTGTTTTGCGCAAGAATGGAATTGTTCTGAGAGAAGTATTCGACGTTCTGGCAAGCGGTTTCTTTCAGCTGTTCGCTCTCTCTGCCAAGCGTTTTCTGAATGTCTTTCAGTTCGGAAAGATGAGTCATCCACTGAATCGAAATCGTGTTTTTGAGTAGTTTTTCCAATTCCTGAGAAATTTGAACGCCAACTGCCGCGCATGAGTCGAACGCCATTTTTCCCGCGGCGTTTTCAAACGCTTTCTGAAGAGAAGAAGTCATACTCGTTCCGACGGATTCAAGACGGCGCGTCCATTCCACTTCGACGTTGCGGAAGGAATCTTCCCAAATGGCGCTTTGCCGTTTCATCTGCCGCTCTATCAGCTGATTCATCAATTCTCCCTGACGTTTCACCGCCTGAACGATTCCTTCCGGAGAATCCGCGTATTCTTCGAATCGTCCGGCAAGTTCGCGGTTGGTCTGTTCATCGACGCGGGTTAATAATCGGTTTTCCAATTTTTCTACGTAAAACTGGAAAAACATCAGAACGATGGAAAAACTCAACGCAAGCGCCGTCGTGTCAAATGCAAAACTTAAGTCGGAAATCATTTTGGGAAGAGTCGTTTCCGTATCTGAAAGGTTTCCGCCAAGACCGCCGATGGCCAGCGTGATCCCCATGACCGTTCCGAGGAATCCGAGGATTGGAATCGCCCAGATTACGACGCGGATAAAGGAGTAACTTTGACCCATTTTCGAAACGTCCAAATCAGAAAGATATTTCATTTCGTCCGAAAAACCGTGCGCCGACTGATTCCGTACGATGAAGTCAAGCGAAGCCCGAAGACGTTGGATAAAGTAACCCGTTCGGATTTTTGCCGGGATTCCATTGATTTTTTCAAGCATTTCCACTGCGTTTTCGGGAGAAAACGCCCCGTTTTCCGGTTTGGGAAAAAGCGTCTCCGTTGAATTTTCCTGACGCGCGATCCATAGCGATTGAAACTGAATATCCCAGAACTTGAATCCGAGTGCGGAAAAGCCAATAAAAAACATTAAAATTTCCACGAATGGAATGGAAAGAACTTCTCCCTGCGACGAAATGAAATAGTGAAGAATCCCTGGAACCTGAAGAACCTTCAGGAAAATCAAAGAGTAAAAAATTCCGGTCAGACCAATGCCCCAAAAAATGGGGGAGTTGACGAATCTTGAAATTTTTGAAGCCGACATCTTCAAAACTCCTGCGCGAGTCGAATATGAAAAAAACTTGACGTTCGTTTCTTTTAGCGCTTTTTGCAATTACCGTCAAGAGCAGTTTCAGAAAAAAGAAAGCCGACGGAAATTTGCCCGCTGATTTCAGATTCGTTTCTGAATCGTATTTCTGAATCGTATTTCTGAATCGTATTTCTGAATCGTATTT
>CAZWOV010000278.1:2077-4302 GCA_964635645.1 uncultured Planctomycetaceae bacterium
GAATCGTATTTCTGAATCGTATTTCTGAATCGTATTTCTGAATCGTATTTCTGAACCCCCGAAAGAATTTGATGAAATTTTTTCCAGCGCTCCTTTCCCATTTTAAAAAATATGGTAAAATCCATTCATCTGGAAATCCAGACGAATGGATTTGGACTCAGGAGAATACGGATGAAAAGAATAGTCACGATTCAGGACGTTTCCTGCATTGGAAAATGCTCGTTGACGGTCGCTCTCCCCATCGTTTCCGCGATGGGAGTGGAAACAGCGGTTTTGCCGACGGCCGTCCTCTCGACGCATACCGCGATTTCAGGATTTACTTTCCACGATTTGACGGGAGAAATAGCCTCGATTGCGGCTCACTGGAAGGAAAAAAACTACTCTTTTGACGCAATTTATTCCGGTTATCTCGGTTCCTTTGAACAGCTTGAACTGTGCGCGGAATTTATCGAAATGTTTCGCGTTCCGAAAACAGCGTCCGGCGGCGACGGTAAGTCGTGCCTGGTATTTGTGGACCCCGTGTTGGGCGATCACGGTAAATTCTACGCTGGATTTACTCCTCAATTTGCCCGCGAGATGGGAAAATACTGCGGACACGCCGACGTTATCGTCCCCAATATGACGGAAGCCGCTTTTCTGTTGAATATCGATTACGACCCGGCGGCTTTCCGCGACGAGCGGTACGTTCGGGATATTCTTCGCCGTTTGTGCGATTTAGGACCGAAAAACGCAGTCTTAACCGGGGCGTCTTTTCATCCTGAAAAACTCGGATTTATGGGATTTAACGCGGAATCCGGAGAATTTTTTTCATATTTTACGGAAAGGATTCCCCATGAATTTCACGGTACGGGCGACATTTTCTCCAGCGCGGCCGTCGGCGCGTTGGCAAATGATTTTTCTCTTGAAGAATCTCTTCGGATTGCCGCCGACTATACTTTGGAATGTATTCGCGAGTCCATTAAAGATCCGTGCGCTCGAGACTATGGAGTCAATTTTGAATCCGCCGTTCCCTGGTTAATCGGAAGAATCGGCAAAAGCGTCTTTTGTCGTGAAACTCTTAACGAAAAATGAAAAGCGACTTTTGGGACCGCTTTTAATTAATTTAACAAAAAAACAATGAAAACGATTTCAACTTCCAGCGCCCCCTCCGCCATCGGGCCTTATTCTCAGGCGGTAATTGCTAACGGATTCATTTTCGCCTCGGGGCAAATTCCGTTGAATCCAGCCACGGGAACTATTTCAGAGACTTCGATTGAAGAGCAGACCAGACGGATCGTGAAAAATATCGCGGCGGTTCTGGACGCGGCGGGGTCCGACCTTGCGCATGTCGTGAAAACCACCTGTTTTTTGAAAAATATGTCGGATTTTCAAGCGTTTAACGCCGTTTACGCCGAATACTTCGTCAGCCGACCCGCCCGTTCCTGCGTGGAAGTTTCCGCGTTGCCGAAAAATGCGTTGATTGAAATTGAAATCGTCGCTCTTCTGCGCGAATGATTATTTTATTTCGGCATATCGTTTCGCGTGGAAGTTTCCGCCGAAATTTTTATTATTTTTTGAAAATTTTCAGACTTTTTTCATTTTTTCACTTGCGGAAATTAGTTTGAGCGCTATAATAAAAAAGTATGTTGCCTGGGAGATATTATTTTCCAAATATTTTGATTAATTTTCACGTTTTTTTTCGTGAATCCCTGCGATGTTTGTGCGCTTTAAAGAGAGTCAGACTGTATTTGGAGAGTCTGGAGCTTTTTTAGCTTGAGAGACCCGTTTAGATTGTCCCGGCGAGCGTTTTCTCCGGAATATTCCTTTTTACCCTTTATTTTTGGAACTGAACAGTGAGTGAATTTAATCCTTATTTTCATTGGTTGAATTTTACCGGAAAAGAAAAGCCCGATACGTATTACGAGCTTCTCGGTCTTAAACATGGAGAAAAAGACGTTGCGAAGATTGCCGAACGAATTGAATTTCTGACGCAGCAGCTTCAGCAAAAGGGACCGGAATCGCATTTTCCTGAATGGAATCAGCTGTTGACGGAAATCCAGGTTGCCAAAAATTGCCTCTGTAATCCAAAGTATAAATCGGAATACGACGCGAAACATCCAGCCCCGACGGTCCAGCCGGGAATGATGGGCATGCCTCCGCAGAATATGGGGGGCATGCCGCAGCAGGGCATGGTCCAGCCGGGAATGATGGGCATGCCTCCGCAGAATATGGGGGGCATGCCGCAG
>CAZWOV010000279.1:0-4300 GCA_964635645.1 uncultured Planctomycetaceae bacterium
AAAAGAAATAAAAAAAACTTTATTGAGATTTTAACGTTTGAGAATCAAAATTGCACGTAAACCAGACGTTCGTCTGTATCTGAAGACAGGTCGAACGTCTGGTTTCACATTTGCTTTTTTACTGACAATCTGTTAAAATCGTCGGAAACCGCGTGTTGAAACGTTTTCGTATGGTTTTTTCGGTTTGACGTTATTTGAAGAGCGAATTAATGAAATTCAAATCTTCCGCGGCCAGCCGTACGCTGCCGGCTAAAGCGTTTTCCGCCGCATGTTTTGGCGTTCGGGCGCCGCAAAGTACGTTTGTTTTGGGGCCGGCGCTGAACGTCCACGCGACGACAAGCTGCGCCAGTGAAAGGCCGTATTTTACCGTTAACGAATGCATTTGTTCCAGCTTGTCGTTAACCTTTTGAATATTTGCCGACGTAAATCGCGGATCCGTTGAACGAAAATCCCCTTCGGGAAAAGTTTCGTCGGACGAAAGATTTCCCGTCAAAAGCCCGTGGGCCAGAGGAGCGTATGAAAGGAGATTCATATCGTTTTCCCGAACGGTTTTCAACATTCCATTCGTCTGAATTTCCCGGTCAATCAGGCTGAAACGTTCCTGCAGAACGTCGACGTATCCAACTTTCTGGTATTCGGCAAGTTGCTCCGGAGTCACGTTTGAAACGCCGATAGCTCTTATTTTTCCTTCTTCTTTCAGTTTGAGAAGCGTTTCCATCGTCTCGGCGATACTTGAAGTCGCGTCCTGGCAATGAACTTGGTAGAGATCGACATAGTCCGTCTGCAATAACTTCAGACTTCGTTCCAACTCGGCGCGTATGGAAGCGGGACGCAGATAACGATAAAGAATTCTTTCGTAATTATCCGGCGTTCCGAGAGATTTATCCGTGGAGTAAACGTGAATCTCTCCTTCTCCCTGCGGTTTCGGCTCTTTTTCCCACCAGATTCCGCATTTTGTCGCAAGGACTACTTTGTCGCGGCGGTCCGCAACCGCTTTGCCCACGACTTCTTCCGAATATCCGAAACCGTAAAGAGGAGCCGTATCAATGAGATTGATACCATGATCGATCGCAGAGTGAATAGTAGAGATGGAGTCGCTTTCATCGGCGCCGCCCCACATCCAGCCGCCGATCCCCCATGTTCCAAGAGCCACGACGGAAGTGGAGACGCCTGATTTGCCAAGTGGGATCATCTGCATGATAAGGTCCTTTCTTTTGAAAAAATACTTTGAATATTTCACCGAATACGATTGATTATATCATATTCGGCGCAGGGCGTCAAGTTTTTTCTTCTGAAAAATTTCCGACGTTTTTAAATGCCGCCGCCTTCAAAATGTTTTATCGATATTTCCCGCGTAAATTCCCACTTTTATGGTAGGAAATCAAATTTTAATTAAAATGAGTTTGATTAAAGTTTTTTCGAGACCTCTGAATCCGGATTGTTTTAAAATAAAATCCCCAATAACTCCATTTAAGAAAGATCCGTTGGGGATTTTCCTGGTTCAGAAATTCAGGAAAAGCGAAAAACACAGTTTTCAATATCGGCGGAAATTAATGTTTCTGCGGTATTTCCCATTGCTCGCTGTTTACGGTTGCGTGCGTTCCGTCCGGGTGGAACTGGTCCATGGTCGTACGCGGTTTGGGATTAATGATTTCGTCCATTTCTTCATGTTCCGTTGCCCGAATGTCTTCTTCCGTGGGTTCGCCGACGTAAATAAGCATCTTTGCCGGACATTTATTCACGATCATTCCCAAAACGTCGTCGCCGTCGTAGTGTTCGTAATCGATAGTAGGAAGATTCGCGCTCATCATGAACATTTCAGAGCCGTTTCTCTGGCATGAGCCGCATCCGATACAGCCGACGCGGCAGACTGCCTTCACGTCGGGGCCCTTTTCCGAATTCGAACAGGCGACGGCCAGAATCTGAGATTTACGAAACGGAACGATGGAAATGATGTGCCGGGGGCAGACCGCTTCGCACATACGGCACCCCACGCACTTATGGTAACGAATTCGGGCAAGTCCGTCCTCGACCACGATTGCGTCGTTGGGGCAGGTCCGCATACAGTCGCCGTAACCGAGGCAGCCGTAAGTGCAGTCCTGAATACCGGAGACAAGATTTGCGGCGACGCAGGTTTTTTCACCTGTGTATTTTTGCCGACCCAGACGTTGATATTCGTTCGCGTTGCAGTGAACGACCGCTTTGTACGGCAACGTTTCGACTACGGAACACCCCAGGATTTGCGCGACTAAGGTATTGGCTTCCTTATTGCATTGGGTACAGGCCCCAGGTTTGACGTTTCCAGCCGCCAGCTGCGCCGCGTATTCGCTGCAACCGGCGAAACCGCATGCTCCGCAGTTTGCGCCGGGAAGAATTTCAAGCAGTTTTTCAATTTTCGGATCGACTTCTACGTGAAACGCGACGTTGGCCCAACCCAGAACCCAGCCCATGACGATCGCCAGAAGAAGCATGACGCAAACCGCAACCAAAATTGAAACGACAGTAACTGACATAGGATTTTCCTGAAAATAAACGGAAATAATCGAAATAAATCATTAAAATAGGAAATGAAGGGACTGCATATCGCAAACGTTCCGCAAAGCGCTTCTCAATCTCAGCAGCGTTTTTAACGTTTCATCGGATTTCTTCTTCAAAAATCTTCATGAGAGCGTCGGCGAAAAGGGACATTCCGAATTGATTCGGGTGGTTGATGTTATTTACCATCAGCGTGGAATACGGAATTCCCAAACGATAAAGCTGTCCATAATAAAACGAAGCGTCGGCAAGCGCGATCCGATGTTTTCGAGCGAATTCTTTCAAACCGCGGACGTATGGGCGCGGATCGTCGTCGATTCCTTTTTCACTGTTAAGCCCCATCCAGTCCGCGCGAACATAATGCGGCGTACAGATAATCCATTCCATGCCGCGCGCTTGAAAATCAGCCAGAATTTCCGAGTAGTTCTTTTCAACGGCCTCCGGCGATAATCCGGAGTCGTTTACGAACTCCATTACGACCAGATCCGGTTTCACATTCAAAACGTGGTCCGCGTAATTTTTGGGAGACCCCGGAAGAGCGCTTCGGTATGAATGAGAGTTCCGTCCGCCCCACCCCTCGTGAATCAATTCGATTTTGGCGTTAGGGTAACGCGCTTGAAGACGCGCGGCAAACTGGCATTGCCAACGGTCTTCCGGCGGGAGAAAACCGCAGGCCGTTACGCTGTCCCCCCAGGCTAAAATCCGAACCGTTTCGCCGCGTTCCAGTTTTTCCAGCGTTTTCGGCAGAACCTCTTTTGCCGTGAATAACGGATGATATTCAGCCGCGGAGGACGTTGGGAACAGATTGGATTCGCTTAGACGATCGATACGGCCGGAAATCCAGACGGAGCCAAGCAGTTTCCATTGGGAAGGAATTTGGGGAACTTCCGGATTGGAGACGTGCGATTCGCCCTGAAGAAGAGTCATTTTGCCTTCCGGAGTCAGAACGATTGCGTCGATTCGCATTTTTCCAAACCGATATGAAACAAAAACCGGCGAGTCGGCCGGGATTCGTCCGTTTTCCAGTTGACCGAAGTTTCCCCATTCCGTCTCAAGCCGATAGTCTTTTCCTTCTTCAAAAACGATTCCGTTCGCGTCTCCGGACGGAGCGGAACGCACGACTTCCGAACCGGGTAAAAAGGCATGGCGGACGGAGCACTCCATGGCCTGGACTCCGGAAAAAGGAGTTCCTTTACGCCATGGCGGACCGGCGGGATTGAAAACGGGAAGCGACTGGATTTTTTCGTCCGTTACGGTCGTAATTTGGGAGGGGGCGATCGCAAAATCCTGAGTCTGACCGGCGTATGCGACGCGAACAGACCAGTCTCCAATTAATTTCATATCGGCGATTTCTTCATTTTGTTCGCTCCGCGCCGCGGTGGAAAGGCCAAAAACGCAGCACAAAAAACAAATGGAAAAAACGGAAAAACGTTTCATTATTAATCTCCTCAATTTATGGGCGGGCAGGTTCAGAGCTTGGAATTGTTTCCGACGTTAATTTTTCAGTAACGGGAAGATTGGTTTCGGGAAGTTGAGGCGGTTCGTCTGTCGTCGCGATTTTTTCGTCAAGCGAATTGGAAACGGAAGATTGAGAATTTGCCGATTCGGCCTTGGAGGTTTCGTTTGACATTGAAATCGCCGCAACGTCGGTTTTCGACGCAAGCAAAACTTTCTCCACCCCTTTGTCTACGCCGGAAAATCCCATAAACGCCATCGCCAGAATCGAAGCGGTGATCAACGCGATTCCAACTCCCTGAAATGGCTT
>CAZWOV010000280.1:0-4276 GCA_964635645.1 uncultured Planctomycetaceae bacterium
CTATGCCGGAGCCGCCCGCGCCATAAAAAAAACCAGCGCGTTGCCAGCCGTTTGTGGCCGCGTTTGCCCGCAGGAAAGCCAGTGCGAATCCAAATGTATTCTGGGCAAAAAATTTGAACCGCTCGCGATTGGCCGTCTGGAACGTTTCGCGGCAGATTATGAACGCGAAAACAATTTGGTTCAGATTCCGGAAAAGGCCCCCGCCACGGGTAAAAAAGTCGCCGTCATTGGTTCCGGGCCGGCGGGTCTGACCGTTGCGGGCGACCTGACGCTTCGCGGACATGAAGTCGTCGTTTTTGAAGCCTTCCATCAGGCCGGCGGAGTACTGATGTACGGAATTCCGGAATTTCGTCTCCCCAAAGCCATCGTTCAGAAAGAAGTTCATTATCTTGAAAAACTTGGCGTCCAATTTGAGCTGAATCAGGTCGGAGGCCGAAGCGTTGACATTCGCGAGCTCCTGGAAAAAGAAGGCTTCGACGCGGTTTTTCTCGGCGTCGGCGCAGGTCTTCCGGCGTTCATGCCGATTCCCGGCACGGAATTGGGAAACGTTTATTCCGCTAACGAATACCTGACCCGTTCGAACCTCATGAAAGCGTATCGTTTTCCCGAATACGACACTCCGATTGCCGTCGGCCAAAACGTCTGCGTTATCGGCGGCGGAAACGTGGCGATGGACGCGGCGCGAACGGCGTTACGCCTTGGCGCGAAGACCGTCAAAATCGTTTACCGTCGTTCAGAAGAAGAACTTCCCGCCCGTACGGAAGAAGTTCATCACGCAAAAGAAGAAGGCGTTGAATTTAAGTTGCTGACGAATCCCATTTCGCTTCAGGGAGATGAAAACGGTATCGTCCAGTCGATTACCTGCGTAAAAATGGAGCTCGGAGAACCCGACGCAAGCGGCAGACGTTCGCCGGTAAAAATCGACGGTTCGGAATTTACCTTTGAAACCGATCTGGTTATTTTCGCCGTGGGAACGGGCGCGAATCCAATCGTTACGCAGTCTGTCGAAGGGCTTGAGCTGAATAAACGCGGATACATTGCCGCGGATGAAAACGGCAGAACTTCCATCGACGGAGTTTGGGCGGGAGGCGATATTGTGACAGGCGCCGCGACAGTCATTAAAGCAATGGGGGCCGGTCGGCAAGCGGCGAAAGATATGCACGAATGGCTCATGAACAAATGACGTTTCTTCCGGTTGGAGAATGATTTTCATCATCCTCCAACCGCCGTCTATTCTTGACTTTTTCAGATATTTCAGGATAAATTCAATGGAAGTTGAACACTACTCAATTGATCGAAAACCCAACGGGGTCCTCATCGTCCGCGTTCACTCCCGGGATGCGAACGGTCAGCCTTTGCCGGACGCAGTATTTACCTTCCGGCCCAATGATCCTCAATATGAAATCTGGTCAAAACGTTTTTTTGAACGAAACGGCTCGCGTTGATTTTCATCTTAATTTTCGTCGGAGCTTTTCGGATTTTTTTTGAAAAAGCCCCTATCGGTCGTAAATATCCGGAATATGAAAAAGTTTCATTTCTCTATTCCGGTCGGTCTTCCATAGTTTCAGCGGATCCTCCGGCATTTTCTTCTTCGTATTTATCCTGCGATTTCAAAGTTTCAACCATTTGAGCGTTGCCCGGCGTATTTTCAGAAGAAATTGCGGGATTTTTTTCTGGAGCGGAATCTGAAACCTTTTCCTCCCTTTGAGAAGCGCCGCTCCCGCTCCGCCTATCTTTTTCATTCTGTTCAAGCTTTCGATCCATCAATGGCATAACGCTCCCGCGATAAATCATTTCCATCAGCGGATTATTTTTAATCATCCGCATCGTTCGATACGTCTGCTCTCCTTCTTTTCCTTTCATTTCTACTTCGATCGAGTTTCCCCGAGCGTCGACAAGCGTCGCGAAATAACGAACCGTCCCGTCTTCCGCCTCCGACTTTCGACAATCGTCAATCTGGGCGGAATCCGCGTCAAACCGGTCCGCTTCGACTTTTTTCAAAACCGTCGTTTCGCGTTTTGATTCTCCGGACGCGCCGACTGAAACGACGTCCATAATCTGCTCGACGTTTTCCGTCCGTATTTTTTCCAGTTGCCGTTTCTTTCTCGTCAATTCGCTCCTGGCCTCGTCGCTCGTAAGCCCCTGAATTCGCTGCGCCTCGCGATCGATCTGACTTTGCGGGTCTTTCGCCGCGTTCATAAGCTCTTCCGGAGTCCGTCCCGTTCGTTCCGCTTCTCGCTGAAGCTGAATTTTCTCCTTTTCCTCTTTCGAAATTTTCACGCGGGCTTTTATCGGCTTTTCAGGTCCCGCGACGCTATTCTTTTCTTTTGGGATTTCCGCGTTCCGTTTTTCCTGAAAATAAAAAATCGAGAGCATAAGAAGAAGCCCTCCCAAAACCAGACCGGCAATCAGAACGGAAAGACGATTCAGCGTTAAATTCATGGAGCTAACTCCCCCGACAGAATGGTTTCAAATATTTTTTTCAGTATAGTCGAAAAACTCCCAAACGTCAAGCAACATTCAAATAAAATCGTGAAAAAATTAAAAAAGCCCCAAAGTCCCCCCGTGGAAAAAAAATTTTTTTCGTGTATAATTAAAAGGGACCCGACAGAAATTGAATTAATAAGCAAATTGAAGGTAAATATTTCATGACTCTTCCCAAAGTAGTTATTGTTGGCCGACCAAACGTCGGTAAATCAAGCCTTTTCAACTGGCTTTGCGGACGCAGAATGGCTATCGTTGATCCTACCGCAGGCGTAACGCGCGACTGGATGAGCGCTGAAATTGACGCGGACGACGAAGAACTGGCGACTCCTTTCCAGTTTACTCTCATCGATACCGGCGGCATGGGAATTCTGGATTCAGACAATTTGACGGACGACGTTGAGCGCCAGATTCAAACGGCCATTGACATGGCGGACGTCATTCTTTTCGTCGTAGATGCGAAAGAAGGAATTCTTTCTCTTGACGAACATGTTGCCAATAAAATTCGCCGTCTCCAAATCCCTGTTCTCTGTATCGTCAACAAAACGGACCACGCCGGACTTGAAAATCACGCTAACGATTTCTATTCCTTCGGTTGGGATCTGCTCTCCGTCAGCGCAAAAGAGAATCGCGGACGAATCGAACTGCTCAACTTCATTTTTGAGCATCTTCCTGAAGAATCGCGTATTCAGGACGAACCCGAAGAATCGCTGGACGACATGATGAAAATCGCAATCGTCGGTCGTCGAAACGTTGGGAAAAGCACTTTCGTCAACACGCTCGTAAAATTTCCGCGAATGATCGTTTCAAACGTCGCGGGTACGACGCGCGACAGCGTAAACGTTAAATTCGAGCTGGACGGAAAATCTTTCGTCGCCGTCGATACGCCCGGATTCCGGCGCAGGGTAAGCGTCCGTTCGAATATCGACTATTACGGAACGCATCGGGCTCAAAGAAGCATTCGTTTTGCCGACGTAACCTTAATGTTCTTCGACGCTTCGCAGCTGATCAGCAAAGTTGACAAACAGCTGGTCGGCTACATTATGGAACAAAATAAACCGTGCATTTTTGTCGTCAATAAATGGGACCTGATGCGCGAACACATGAACACAGAGGTCTGGGCCGATTATCTGAGGGATACGTTTCCGACAATGTGGCACGTGCCAATCGCTTTCATTACCGGACAGACGGGTAAAAACGTGAAACTCCTCCTCCATCACGCGCAAATGCTTTATCGGCAGGCAAATACCCGCGTTTCAACAAGTCGGCTGAACCGATTGGTCCGCGCGGCCCTTACCTACAATCCGCCGCCGCTTTACCGTTTGAGCCGTCCCAAAATCTACTACGCGACGCAGGTTGGAACGTTGCCGCCGACGGTTATTCTTTTCTGCAATAATCCGGATATGTTTCCTCCTACGTACAGACGTTATCTTTTAAGCGTTCTGCGCGATCAGCTGGATTTTGGAGAAGTTCCGATTAAACTTTATTTCCGGAAGCGCGAAAAGGACGACAATCGCGACGACGTCGATTCCAAACTAAACGAAACGGCGCGGCAAACCAGGCTGGAAGATCAGGAAGAAAAGCGGAGGCGCGAGCTGGAAGAGTGGAGCCTGGCGCAGGAATACTACGCAAACAAAGTCCAGGAAGAATTGGCGCGGTTAAACGCCGAAGACAAAAAACTGCTGGAACAAGACGGAAATCAGGAATTTCTGGAAGATTTTACCGCTTCCGCAAATAAAACAGACGGAACCGATGAAACAATCGCATTACCAGAAGAGCAGGACGAGCGATT
>CAZWOV010000281.1:0-4264 GCA_964635645.1 uncultured Planctomycetaceae bacterium
TGGCGAAGCAACGACAGGGTTTTTCTGTCCTGCTTCAGTGCGTCGACGGGTCTTCTGATTGCGACCGGAATATCCAGCTGCGTATTGAAACCGTGCCAGAGCTGCGTCATGGATCCCGAACAAACTCGATTTAAAAAACGATAGGAACCAATTGAAGTAAAGGCCATTCGATCACCTGAGGAAATTGGAAACCGGCTAACGCCGCTCCGGAACGCGCCGCGCGGGAAACCGACCGCTTTTGCATGGCAAAACAACCAGTTTACGATAATTCCCACTAAATCCATATTTTACCAGAATCTCCATTTTTTTCAATTGCACGAGACCCGTTTTGGTAAAAAAAACGTAAAATTTCATAAAATTTGCAAAAAAACATTTCGTGTTCGAGAAACGGATAAATTTAACTCAAAGTTTTTGTTCCAATTTCTAAATTAGCGACGTTGCGTTTTGCAAATTTAATCCAAAGCAGATAAAGTCCCTGCGGAGGAGCCGTCGGACCGGCCAGACCGCGGTTTCCGGAAACCAGAATTTCGCCGACCCGTTCAGGCGAAAAACGTTTACGTCCAACTTCCATCAGCGTTCCGGCGATATTTCTTACCATATTGTAAAGAAATCCGTTTGCTTCCACTTCGATTTCAATAAAATCTTCCGGCGATCCAATCATCGGAAAAAACGGGGAAGTCTCTTTAATGCCGCGGCGTACCGAGATATCCAGTATGGTGCGGACGGAACTGGTTCTCGGAGAGCCGATATTTTCCAGTGCGGAAAAATCGTGCGTTCCCAGAAGGTTTTGCGCGGCCTGCTCCATTGCGTCTGAATCAAGACGCGCCGCCGTAAGCTTTCCCATTCGCCATGCGTAACGGCGCAGAAACAGTTCCGGAAATTCTCCGTCCTGAATCAGATATCGATAGCGTTTGCGTTCCGTATCCTGAATCGGATGAAAATCCGGCGGCGCTTCCTGGGAATTTAAGACCAGAACGTCTGACGGCAGATTCGCGTTTAGCGCACGGGTAAACGCTTCCGTCGGCATGGAACATTCCGTCCAGATCGAGGCGACCTGTCCCAGCGCATGAACGCCCGTATCTGTTCGACTGCTTCCAAGGATTTGAAACGCGCCGTTTTCCAGGGTTCCGCCTGTAATTTTTTCCATCGCGGTTACCAGAACGCCCTGAACTGTACGAATCGAGTTTCCCTGTTGGTACTGCCATCCGTGAAATTCGGATCCGTCGTAAGCGACTGTAACGCGAATATTACGCATGATAAACGCCTTTGTGAAAAAACTGACGGTTTTAAACTGTAAAAATCCGTTGCTTGAAATGTCAGCCGGGCCGAAGATTAACCGCAAGATTAACCTCATGGAAAGATTTTTTCCAATGCTCCATCATTCGGCACAACGTCGACAAAACTTTATTTCTGCCGTCGATTTACTGAATTTCGTCTTTCGACTTTTCAGGGAGTTCCTTTTCCGACAGCGGAGAATCGGACGGCGGATCGGGCAAGGCCGGTTTCGTTTCGCTCTTTTCCTGCGGCGGCTCCTTTCGGATTTCAATGTTTCCGGTAGCGGGACTGGACGCGGGCGTAATTCCTGCGTTTCTCAAACGTTCCGTTTGTGTGGTGAAACGATAGTAAACCTGAAGCGTGAGCGCTCCGAGAGCCGTAACGTAAATTCGACCGTCGCCGCCGTCTTCGTCAAACCAGAGTTCATGCGGTCTCCAGTTTTCTTTTTTGATGCGGAAATCTTTTCTGGGATCCCAGCTGCCTTTCAGACAGCCTTCGCGGCATTGGAGGCGCAGTAATTCTCCACGAATAATTTCATTCCATTTCTCCCATTCCGGACCGCCCAGCTGCTGCAAGGCCAGCGAACCGTTGTACCACGTGTAGAAATCAGGGATTCTTTCGGCCAGTTTCGGATCGCTCCAGTCCGTCGCTTCCAGTTTCAGCGCGTCTTTTTCGACGGAGTCGGAAGAGCTTCCCCATTCTCGAACAACCGTTTCCATTAAACGCGCGGCCGCCTGTTTTTCGTAAGCGGATCCCCTTTCCTCGAGGAGAAAAACTCGAACGAGAATTCCGATGCCGGTAAGCGCTTCGTAGGAACCGGAAATATTATGCTGATAAAGCGTTTCCGAACCGCGCGTTCTGGTTCCGTAGAAAGCCCTTAACCGTTGAATTGAGCTGTCGGGAACGTCGAATCCGGCGCCCATGGCGGTTCCAAAGGCAAGTACCATCCACCCCGAAACGGAAGTATTGCTGACTTCGTCAAGATTTGTCTTGGCTCCCCAGCCGCCGTCGTTGTGCTGAATACTTAAAGCAAATTGGATTCCCCTTTTCAGAGCCTCGGAGTATTTTTCCGGAATCGGCTCTTCCATTACCTTCGCCAGCGAGCAGGCTTCCGCAAGGGCGTAGGTCGCCATACCGTGTTCGTACATAAACTGCGGATGATAGTCGACGGAAGTTTCTGTTCGCGGCGTAACGAACGCGCCTCTTTCATCCTGAATCGCGACAAGCCAGTCGAGACCCTTTTGAACGTTTTCAGAGTATTTCCGTTCATTGAAAAAGTAGTTTCCTCCCGCCTGAAACGCTAAAACAGCCAATCCGGTTGTCGCGACGGAATAATCGGGGCCGCCGTCCCAGCAGATATGATCCTTTTTGGGGCGGCATTTGGGGGGTAATTGGCAACGGCAGCATTCGTGTTTGGGGTCGAGGCAATACTGTCCCCAGGAGCCTTCCGTTGGATATCCTTTTTGGGTTTTAACCTCAACGCATTGGTGACGCGCAAGCCAATCCAGCGCGAGCGCCGCGGCTTCCTCCGTCTCGATACTGCCGCCGTATTCCTCAATCCATTCCAGACGATTTTCCTGCGTGCGTTTTTCGTAGAGTCCCATTGCCTGAACGCCTTTGTCTTCGAATGTATTTATGGAAACAAGTTCCGCTTTTCGGTCCTCTGAAATACGAATTTCGCAAACGTTCCATAAATTTCCGATCTGCCCCGGAGTTGGACGGTACGTTCCCAGAATTTGATTTCCGAAATAAATCTGAACCATGGCGTTGGATTTTGCAAGGTGTTCCGTTCCCGTTTCGCTTTGATGCGAATAATCGTGAACGCTGTATCGGTATGTGCCTGGCGCCGCTCCAAGAACCGTGATGGTTTCAGGGCCGAAACCTTCGTTGGCGTCCAGATCAAGATTTACGAATTCTTTATTAACGTTCCCTTTGTTGCCGTAGCTGATGTGAAACGTCTCTCCCGTGGGCAAAGGTCCTTCAAGGTGCGCGTCGAGATCTTCGGGGAGCCGCTTCCACGACAAAACAATTCGGATTTGCCCGTCGGCCAGCCCGGGCGAAAGAAGAATACGAACGGAATCGGGAGACGCTTTCGCCTCGAATCGATAGGAGATGAAGCCGTTTGCCGTCGCCTCGAACGTCTGTTCCCCCTCGGGAAAACCTTTTAATTCAAACGTTCCGTTTTCATCGGCTTTTGTTTTGAATTGAGAACCGGGGATACGAATCTCCGCTCCGGGAATTGGTTGGTTTGTGGTCGCGTCAAGAATCTCTCCGGCCAGACGTAAATCCGTCAACTCTTCTGAAAAAGAAGGCGCGGCAAATTTTACTTCTCCCGCTTTCTGTTCCGAATAGACAAGATTAAATTCTTTACGATAAGTAAGTATCAGGCGGTTTTCATCCTTCAGATCCCGAATAAACCACCCAAAAGTCTGTTCTTTGTTAATCTGTTCAGGGCGAATGGTTTCCTGAATTGTCGTTTTCTTTTCCGCGTCGGCATAAGTAATGGCAAATCGTCCCTCCGTTTGCGGAACATAAGTAATCAAAACCCGATTGCGTTCAATCGAATTGCGCGTAACGATGAAATTTGAACGGATTTCGGCATAACTGAGAATCGTTTCGTAGTATCCCCAGAAAGCTGCCAAAAGCGTTAGAAGAAAAACCAGAAACGAAGCGTTTGCCGCGCGTTTTCCTTTTTTCAGGGTACGCTGAGCTTTGAAGTGAAGTCCCTTAAGTTCTTCGCGCAAGTCCAGTTCTTCCTGCGTTTCATCGCCCCGTAATTCTGGAAGAATCGTATTGATGTTTTGAACAAGATAGTTGTTTCGCGGCGTAAAAACCATCCCCAAAAGGCCTGGAGCCATGATGACGGGCGGTTCAATACGGCGTTGAATGACGGCGGGTTCGATTCGCTTTCCGGCGCTCCCGATGACGGCGGGTTCGACTCGCTTTCCGGCGCTTCCGATGACGGCGGGTTCGACTCGCTTTCCGGCGC
>CAZWOV010000282.1:0-4263 GCA_964635645.1 uncultured Planctomycetaceae bacterium
GGAATCGCTGGAACACGCAAAAGAACGCGAAGCTGAAATTTACGCGGAATTTCTTGCGGGAGCGGACTCGATGGTCGGAACGCACGCTCCGAATCCTGGAAAGTTCAATCTTGTTCCGAATTACCGCCAGGGATTCGTGAACGTTTTGAAAAAAGTATTGGAAGATTCAGGAAAAACAGTCGATCAGATCGGTTTCGTCCATGCCCACGGATGCGGCGTACCCGAAGTGGACCGGGCTGAAGCGGAGGCGATTCGCGAGGTCTTTGCCGAACGTTCCGCGCCAATTCCAGTCGTCGCGGCAAAAGCCGCGTTCGGAAACCTGGGCGCGGGCGCGGGCGCGATCGAGTTGGCGGCAGGTATCGAGGCGTTGCGGCAGGGCGTACTTTTCCCAACCCGCAACTTCCAGGAAGCGGACGACGGCTGCGAACTGAATATCGTCGCGAACGCGGAAACCCCGTCCGGCGACTGCTTCATCAATCTGAGCGTCAACTTCCAGGGACAAACTTCGGCCGCGCTTTTGGGAGCGTATCGCGAATAGTTGAACCCCAAACGACTTTAAATAAAACAATAAACGGGATTCGGCGGATGAATCCCGTTTATTCATTCTCATCCGAATTTCTCGGCAAATCTGTTTTTTCGCTTATTTTCCGCTTATCTTCCGCCTATTTTCCAGCTTATTCTTCAACTTATTTTCCAGCTTGTTCTTCAGGTTATTCTTCTCGATTTTCCAAAACGTTTTCCACAATAGCCGCGCAGATACCGTCCAGCGTCCGGTTGGTATGAGCTTCGCGCATTGCGTCTTTCAACGCATACTCCTCTTCCTCCTTTATCTGACGTTCGTACTCTTCTTCCGTAATAAATCCGAGAACAAGATCCATATCGCGCACGCGGGGAAACGAATCGTTTTGTTTCGGATTTCCCTCCGCCTTCAAACAATTATGGCATATTCTTCGTAAAAGCGCCTGAAAATTCCGTACTTTCGCACAAATCGGCGAGTAAAACCAGAGATACTTCTCGTACTCCTCCCGCATAAACGCATAGCGATTCCGCCAGCTTTCAGACGAAAGGCCGTATGAAAACTGAAGCGGGAGACCGTCGTCCTCAAAATCAATGAAAACCGGTTCGTCAGCCAGCTCGAACATGGAACGAATTGAATGCATTTGTCTTCCTCCGTCCAAATTAACCAGAATCAGATTTTCAGCGGCGTCGAAAAAATTCATCCGCCGCCGCGTTAGAACACGCGCCCAAAGACCTTTTTTTATTTATTTTAATCTTTTATTTCGCAAAGTCAAGAGCTGAAAGAAAATTCCTCTTGCGTAAAACCTGAAAAAAGAGTAAAATTTGTGAAAATAATTGATATTTGCGTCGGAGTTTCATTTATGCCGGGGTTTCGTTCTTCATTCCGTATTGCGTCGCGACTTTCCTTTTTTTTGAGGAAAGAGATTTTTTGCGCACAAAATCGAAATTCCCGTCGGTATTTTCTATTGACGATACCGCTTTTCTGCGTTATTTTTTCAGCCGCGTTCACGGGGTGCCAGGGCGTCAAGTCTTCCTATCGTTACGCCGATTACTCCAGTTTTGCGGGCGCCGACAATCGAAAAAACTTAATGGTTCAGAATCCGCTTCAGGTTCGCGGCGATCTGGATCCATTTCAGGTCTGGGAAACGGTCGTGGACGTCGTTCGTCTTTATTTCGACCGAATTGAAGCCGAATATCCATGCCAACGCAACGAGGAAACCATCACGGAGGGTCTGCTTTTAACCAAACCTCAAACGGGTTCAACCTGTTTTGAGCCCTGGCGCCGGGATTCCGTCACGGCAGACGAACGCCAGTACGCAACCGTCCAGTCCGTTCGCCGTCTGGCCAAAGTTCGCGTACGCTCCACCGACGGTTATTACGTTATTCACGTACGCGTCGATCGCGAACTTGAAGATCTTGCCCAGCCGAGTTACGCGCAGTTACCCTCCGCGACGTTCCGACTTGACACGCAAATTCCCGAATCGGACGATCCGATAGCCGTTCAGGATTACCATGAGGGCTGGATTCCGCAAGGACGCGACTATGCGCTTGAACAAAGCATTCTGAATCAGCTGGACGTTCGGTTAAATTCGCGATAACGCGCCGGGTTGCGGGCAACATTTCGTCCGTCCCATCAAATACTCTCGATAAGAATTTCTTCAGACGGAGTAAACGCCGACTGCGCAAGATTCTGTTCTATCCGCAGCAACTGATTATATTTTGCAGTTCGTTCCGACCGCGCCACGCTTCCGGACTTGATAAAATCAGCCTGAACGGCTACGGCGAGATCTGCGATAAACGGATCGGCAGTTTCTCCGCTCCGATGACTGACGATAACATGAAAACCGTTTTTTTTCGCCATTCTGATTGTTTCAAACGTTTCAGAAAGCGTTCCGACCTGATTCGGCTTGATCAGAATCGCGTTCGCGGAATGTTTCTGAATCCCTTTTCTCAAAAGATTTTGATTTGTGCAAAAAAGATCGTCGCCGACAATCTGAACGGTTTCGCCGAGTAATTCCGTCATAAAAAACCATCCGTCCCAATCGTCTTCCGCCAAACCGTCCTCAATGGAGCAGATCGGAAAATTCCGAATCCACGATTCATAAAGAAGGACCATATCCTTTGAAGATCGGTTTTTTTCCTGAAAGTAATACTTTTCATCGCGAAAAAAATTGCTGGCGGCCGAATCAATTGCGATCGCCATCTGTTCTCCGGGAACATATCCGGCTTTTCGAATCGCGGAGACCAAAAGTTCAAAGGCTTTTTCGTGACTGGAAATATTCGGCGCGAACCCACCTTCATCCCCCGCGTTCGTAGAAAGGTTTTCGGATTTCAGAAGCGCTTTTAATTCGTAAAAACATTCGCAGACCGCCCGAATCGAATCGCTGAAACTTCTGAAATTCTGCGGAACAAACATAAATTCCTGAATTTCAAGCGCATTATCCGCATGAACTCCGCCGTTAAGCACATTCACCATGGGAACGGGAACAGAATAGGAAAAAATACCTCCAAGATACTGAAAAAGAGGGATACGCAGAGCGTTTGCCGCCGTTCGGGCACAGGCCAGAGAAACGCCAAGAATGGCGTTGGCCCCAAGACGGCGTTTATCCTGAGCGCCGTCAAGCTCGAGCATCGTCTCGTCAATCAGACGCTGATTTCTCACGTCCATACTGCGCAGCGTGTCTGAAAGAACGCGATTAACATGATTAACCGCCTGCCAGACGCTTTTGCCGCCGTAAAAATCTCGAATATCGTCCCGCAACTCAAACGCCTCGTTCCGTCCCGTACTTAAACCGCTCGGCGTCGATGCGGATCCCGTAACGCCGTCCTGAAGATAAACGTCCACTTCAAGCGTTGGGATTCCCCGGCTGTCAAGTATCTGCCGGGCGCAAATTTTTTCAATCAAAGTATTCATGTCGGTCCTTTCCAAATCGCAATTTTTATGGTATAATCAGAAAAAGTTTATCTGGAAAGAGAAAGCCTCTCGTCACGGTCGAAACGCTTTTTCTCTTCCTGATTATTTTTCCTCTAAAGGCAAATTCAATTCATTTGAAACGAAGTTGAAAACAAATTTCAGTTTAAAAACAACCGAAAAGGAGAATCGTCATGTTTTCTGGTATTGTTGAAGGAATGGGCGTTATCGCCCGAATCGAAATGGAAGCGAACGGTCCCGGTTGCCGTCTCGTCATTCGCGAAGCAAAAATCGCCGCGGAAACGAAAGTCGCGGACTCCGTCGCCATCAACGGTTGCTGTCTGACCGTCGTTGAAAAGAACGGCGACGAACTGGGATTTGACGTTGGTCCGGAATCTCTGGCGCGAACCAATCTCGGCGAAAAGAAAGCGGGGGATTTCGTGAATATGGAACGCGCGTTGGCCGTCGGAGACAGACTCGGCGGACACATCGTTTCCGGACACGTAGACGGCGTCGGAACCCTCCTGGAACGAAAAGACGAAAAAGAATGGTCCTTCTTCAAATTCGGAATCACTCATGAAATCGCCAGACAGATGGTCGAAAAAGGTTCCATCGCCATCGACGGAACGAGCCTGACCGTATGCGAATCGGAACCGGATTATTTTACCGTCGCCCTGATTCCTTTCACGCTCGAAGTCACCACGCTCGGCAAAATGAAACCAGGAGACCGCGTCAATCTGGAAACGGACATTCTCGCAAAATATGTTCAGCGTCTGGTTGAATCGCAAAGCTGGAACAAAAAAGAAAATTAAAAAAGCCTGAAATAAAAAATT
>CAZWOV010000283.1:0-4256 GCA_964635645.1 uncultured Planctomycetaceae bacterium
TTCCGCGGACCAGATTCCGTTTCCTTCGTCTTTCCAGTTTTTAATGGTAATTCCGCCGGTAAAGACGGTTTTGCCATTAGAGGCGCCGCGGTAGACGACCGGAGCGTCGGGCGTTCCGGAGTCGGCCGGAGTAAAGACGATTGGGGACGTTAACGGATATTCGCCTTCGGCGAAATGGACGGTCCATGATTCTTTGTCGGAGGCGTCCGCAAGTTCCCGGCGCACACGTTCCTGGGCGCGTTCAATGGTCGCGTAGGGCGCGGAGGCGTCGCCGGTATTCGAGTCGTTTCCGTTAGGGGCGACAAAGATTTCACCGGCAAAAACGGTTGCCGGGAGTGATAGAAAGAAAGCGTAAAGGAATTTTTTCATATGAGACGCTCTTGGGTTCACGATAATGAAAAAGGGAGGGAAATAATAAACGGCAAAGGAAAGGCGCCAGCAGTAAACATGGAGGCGCCAACAATAAAAAGGGCGCGAGCCGACAATAGACATGGACAGGTTGATATTCCTGTCCATTGTTTATCAAACGCGCGGATTTCAAATGTCGCAGATTGCGAAAGCTTCCGTCAGACTCTTAAGGCCGTCGCGGCGCGGAACAAATTCCTGCCCAATCCATCCCCGATATCCAGTTTCGGCGATTTCGCGCATGATTTTTGCATAGTCGAGTTCCTGCGAGGCAAGATCGATTTCCGCGCGTCCCGGCCAGCCGCCGGTGTGGTAATGTCCCCAGCAATCGTGATGTTCGCGAATGTCTTTGATTGGGTCTTCGCCCATTTCGCGCGCGTGATAAATATCGTAAAGGATTTTGAAACTCGGCGAGTCCAGTTTGTGCGTGAGTTCAACGCACCATGCGGTCGAGTCGGCCATATAGTCTTTATGTCCGTGGCTGTTGAGCAGTTCCATGCACAGAATAACGCCTTTTTTCTCGGCGTACGGCACGACTTCCTTCAAGCCTTTAACGCAGTTTGCCATGCCCTCTTCCTTGCCCATGCCTTCGCAGTTTCCCGACATGCAGATAACGTTTTTGAACCCCCAATTGACCGCTTCATCGACGCACGTTTTTGTTTTGACGATGAGTTCTTCGTGGTATTCCGTATGATTGAAACCGCGGGTAATTCCCATTGGCGCGGAGAGCATGGCGCAGGAAAGCCCGTATTTTTTCATGACTTCCCACTGAGACGCTCCGGTAAGTTCAAGTGATTTGACGCCGATTTTTGCGACCGCTTCGCAGAACTGATCAAGCGAGATATTGTTTTTTTGCATGTACCCGTTGTAGCACCAGAGGCATGCGGACTGTTTCAGGCCGTATTTGGCGGCCGCGGCAAAAGCGGTGGGGACGCCCGGAAGACTTCCGGCGGCGGCAAGAACTGCAAGGGATTTCATCGCTTCACGTCGATTCATACGTTACTCCTGTTTGTGTTATTTCTGTTTTAGAATTAATTGGATAATGAAATAAACGGTAAAATTTCTCCCGGGCAGGCGGCGAGTAATTCTTTTTATTAAAGGATACCCGATTTTCAGGATAAAAGCAAGAGGGGGGATTGGAATTTTTGAAAAAGACGTTTCCTTAATAAATTTTTTTCTATTTTAAAGCGGGTTTTCCTTGACAAAGGACGGTTTGCCGGATAGAATAAAGTTGATGACTCCGATTTGTTAAACCGGTAAAATTTTACTCTCGACCGTAGGGAAGAAAGGAACGGTATGTTGGATCTGAATACTTCGGCCAAAGCGGAACTTGCTCGTGAATATTTTCGTCAGGGCGCGAATTGCGCTCAGGCGGTTGCGCTTGCGTTTGCGGAAGATTGTGGAAAAAGCCGGGAAGAGCTTGCCCGGATTGCCTCCGGTTTTGGAGCGGGGATTGGACGTCTGAGAGAAGTTTGCGGCGCCGTTTCGGGAATGGTTCTTGTCGCGAATCTGATTTGGGGACCGGAGGATATCGCCGATAAGGCGGGAAAGGATACTCAGTATTCCCGTATTCAGGAGCTTGCGGAGGAATTCAGAGCTGAAACCGGGTCGATCGTCTGCCGCGAACTGCTTGGACTGGCTCCGAAACAGAGCGACCCGCCGGTTTCCGAGGCGCGAACGGAAAATTACTACAAAAAGCGTCCGTGCGTCGAGATGGTTGCGCTTGCCGCCGCGATTCTGGAAGAAAAGCTCGCGGAAAAATGATTTGCGCCGGAGAACGTCGCTCGCGTTGGACGTCGGTCGCTTGCGTCGAAGAAGGCCCGCTTGCGTTGGAGGCCGGTCGTTTGCGTTAGAGAAGGCCCGCTTGCTCCGGAGGAGGTCGCTTTCCGGCGCGTTTAAAGAAACAATAAAAGTAAGTTAAACGGGGCGAAATGTTCAATCCGGCTCCGTTGCCCGCCTTTTAAGTAGAATCAGGGAGAATTTATGAAACATGGAGTAGTATTTTGTCTTGCGTTGTTCGCAGGATTGTTTCTGGCCGCGGCGCCGATTTTAGCGGCGGGAAAAGCGGCCGGTAAGAAATTACGCCTGGCGACGGACGGGAAGAGTCCGTATCGGATAGTTCTTTCGTCCGACGCGTCGGAGACGGAAGCAAATGCGGCCGGTGAATTTCAGCTCTATTTTGAACGGATTACCGGCGCGAAGCTGCCGATAGTCAAAGAGAATGAAGTCGGCGGTCAGGCCGGTCCGTTTGTGTTTGTGGGAAGTTCTGAAATGGCGAAAAAGGAGTTTCCCGAGCTTTCGGAAATTCGTTTCCGCGAGGACGAGATTTTCATGAAAAGCGATGGAAAAGGCAATCTTGTTCTCACCGGCGACGAACGGCGCGGAGCTCTTTACGCCGTCGTGACGTTCCTTGAAGACAAACTCGGCTGCCGCTGGTGGACCTCGACGGAAAGTACGATTCCGCGGAAGCCGACGCTGACGGTTCGCGCACAGAATTATCGTTTCGCGCCGCCGATGATTTACCGTGAAGCGTATTACCGCGACGCGTTCGAGGAGAAATTTGCGGTTCACAGCAAGGTGAATGGAAATATGGCGGGTATTTCGGACGCATGGGGCGGAAAAAATCGATTCGTTTTTTTCGTCCATTCCTTCTATCCGCTCATTCCTCCGACGAAGTATTTTAAAGATCATCCGGAATGGTTCAGCGAGATTGACGGCGCGCGTAAAGTTGGTATTCCGGGGTGGAGCGGTCCGGGAAACGAGTACGAGGCGTTTCTCAAGACCCTTTCTCCCGAACAGATTCACGAGGGCGGAACGCAGCTGTGCCTTGCCAACGACGAGATGCGCGCGGAGTTGACGAAGAATGCGCTGGAACTTCTTCGAAAGAATCCGGGCGCGAAGTTTATTTCCATCAGCCAGAACGACTGGCGCGGTTACTGCACGTGCGAGAAATGCCGCGCGATCGACGAGGCGAACGGGAGTCCCGCCGGGTCGCTCATTACGTTTGTTAATAAAGTCGCGGAGGATATTGAGAAGGAATTTCCCGACGTTTTCGTCGAAACGCTTGCGTATCAGTACACCCGGAAACCGCCGAAACTGGTCAAACCGCGTAAAAACGTGGTGGTTCGTCTCTGTACGATTGAATGTTCTTTCCTGCAGCCGCTGGAATCCGGCGAATTGAATCGAACGCTTGCGGACGATATTCGCGGTTGGAGCGCCATTGCGCCGCAGCTTTTTGTCTGGAATTACATTACGAATTTCACGAACTATATTCTGCCTCATCCGAACATGCGCTGTCTTGCGCCGGATATCCGATTCTTTGTGAAAAACAAAACAATCGGGTTGTTCGATCAGGGCGACGTTCACACGACGTGCGGGGATTTCGTCGCGGCGCGAAACTGGGTTGTCGCGCATCTGCTCTGGAATCCTGACCTGGACGAGAACAAGCTCTGGAAGGAATTTTTCACGAACTATTACGGACCTGCCGGAGAGCCGCTTCTCGAGTACCTGAATCTGATTCACGACCGCGCCGACGCGACGGGTTTCAATCTGCGCTGCTATCTGACGAATACTTGCGGCTGGCTTGACCCGGAAACGATTTTGAAGACGGTCGCTCCGATCGAAAAAGCCCGCGCGGCCGTCCGGGACGATCCGACGCTGGCTCTGCGCGTGGAGAAAGCTCTTGTCGCTTACGACTACAACTGGCTCCAACGCTGGCATGAAATGAATCTCTACTGCAAAGTGAACGGAATACGGTTTACGGGACCGAAAAATCCGTGCGCGGCGGCGGAGAAGTTCTGCGCGTTTCTTGAGGAACAGAAGAGTACGCATTACCGCGAATCTCTCGGCGG
>CAZWOV010000284.1:0-4255 GCA_964635645.1 uncultured Planctomycetaceae bacterium
ACGGCGCGGGAATATGGCGTGACGATTCTTCCGATTCTGGACTATTCCGTTCCGTGGGCTTCTCCCTCTTACCGTAATCCGGACGCCTGGCTTGAGTACGTCGGCCGAACGGTTAAGCATTTCAAGGATAGAATCCGTTATTGGGAAGTGTGGAACGAGGAGAATCTTAAGGGATTTTGGGTAGACGAGCCGGACCCGGGCGCGTATGCGGAATTTTTGAAGAAAACGTACCGAACGATCAAGGAGATTGATCCTGAATTAGTCGTCGTTTACGGAGGTTTGGCCGGAACGCCGGCAGAATTCTACGAAAAGTCGCTTCAGGCGGGAGCGGGCGATTTCTTTGACGTCGCGAATATTCATCCGTACCGCGGAGGAATGACGTCTGAAATTTCGATCAATCATTTTCTTGAAGATATTCAGAAATTCCATGATTTGACCGTTCGGTACTGCGGTAAAGATAAACCGCTCTGGATCACGGAAATGGGTTGGGCTACGCCTCCGACGCTTGGAAGGAATTACCTTTCGCTGATTTCAGCAACGCTTGAAAAAATCTATCCGGAAGGAGTACCTGGCAAAATCGCGGTGATTTCCGATACGGCGTACCCGCCGTCTTTCGGCCTGTCGGAAAACGCATGGAAAAATCTTCTTCCCAAAGACGCCGATTTTACCGCGATTTCGATGGACGATCTTGTCGGCCTGAGTAAAGAAAAGTATTCTGTTTTGATTATGCCCCCCGGAGAAGATTTCCCGGTTGCCCTCGCCGACCAGATCCGCAATTTTGTTCGCGACGGCGGAACGCTTGTTCTGACGGGCGGAGTTCCTTTTTACTATCAGATGGTAAAAAGCGAGAACGGAGTTTGGGATCGTCCGAAAGAGAACCAATACTGTGGAAACCTTGCTCATTCATTTCGCGTTCACTGGATTGCTTGGTGGACGGAAAAGGGAACGCCTGAAACGTGTCCGGTTCAGTTGACCCCGGAAGCGGGAAATCTTCATGATTACCCGGTGGCAAATGTAAAGGGAACGCGCTTCTTTACGGATCGCTTTTTGAAATCGGGAGATTCGATGGAAGCTCTGATTGTTCCGAAGGACGCGACGTGGACGGACGGTCCCAGAAAAGGCGAAGCGTTCAATGCGCCGACCGTCTGTATTTACCGTTTCAACAGCGATTGGAAAGGCGCGATTGCGGTCAGCGCCCAGTTAGACGGCAGTTTGGGAAATACGAATCGCTGCGTTCCTGAAAATCAGGGAATTTTCCTGAGTCAGTCCATTCTTCTCGCCCTTTCAAACGGAGTGGAACGTTATTTCTGTTATGAATTTCAGTCGATGGAACAGGATGACGTTGATCCGGAGCATCATTTTGGTATTACGCATGCGGATTTAACGCCGAAAACCGGTTTTCTTGCGTATCAGGCGTTGACGAAGGCGCGTCCGTCGGGGTCCAAAACCATTTCGGGCGATTGGACGGCGGACGAAGGAAAACTTTGCGTTCTTTCATGGAAGCGACCCGACGGTCAGATTGGATATGCAATTTGGACTCCTTTTGCCCCTCGAACGAAGGACGTTGCTTTCCATGGAAAAGTTACGGATTGTTTTGATTGGGAAGGAAAAAAAGTTTCTCCTTCCTCGCGGATGACTTTTTCGCCGGGTATTACGTATGTGATTGGTAAAAATTTGAAGATTGAGTGGAAGTAGGAGTATTTTTGAATTAAGATAACGGAGGGACTTTTGTCTCTCCGTTTCATTTTACCGCTTGTTCCGAATAGATTCCATTTGATTGGATTGCGAAGATGAGAAAATCGTGTTTTATTATTTGGATTTTCCGCTTTCAGAATTGCTTTTTCCGTAAATAGCGTTTGGAGAACGCGATATTTTTAATTTGTGGTTTTTCGTGATATTCGGTAGAGGTCAAATGGAAAAAAGTTTATGCAGTCGTCGTATTCGAGTTCCGCAGGATTATCCGACGCTTCATCAAGCCCTGAAAGCCGCGGAAGAGGGAAGCGAGATTTGGACGGCTCCTGGAAAGTACTTTCTTTCAGAGCCTCTGACGATTAATCAAAATGTTATTTTTCGAGGAGACGGGACTCGGAACGGTGTTCAGATTGTCTTTTCCGGTTCGTCGTTACTTCAGATTTACGGAGGAGAACCGGAATTTGAAGGGCTTTCTTTTTTGCGGACGGGTAAAGACGGCGCCGCTGTTTTGATCGTTGGCGGGCGTCCGAGATTTTTAAACTGTGAAATTTCTTCCAGATACGGGATGGGAGCGGTCATTAAAGGATCGCGGACCGATTCGTATTTTGAATCCGTCAAGTTTCGGGATTGCGGGAATAGCGGGGTTCGTATTTGCGAAAGTGGAAAAGGAACTTTTGCAAACTGTGACTTTTTTCAAAATAAAGACGCCGGAGTTGAAATTCAGACAAGCGGACGACCGAATTTTGAAGGTTGCCGTATCTTTTCCGGGAATTTGGGCGTCGCAATCCGGCAATACGGGGAAGGAACTTTCCGTAATTGTGAAATATTCGAAAATCAGGGATGCGGGGTTGGTATCCAGACCGGCGGCGATCCGACTTTTATCGATTGCCGGATTCATCATGAGAACAGAATTGGAGTAAAAATTTTCCGCGAAGGGCGGGGAACTTTTCTGAATTGTGAAATTTGGGAATGTGAAGAAAACGGAATAGAAATTTATTCCGGCGGCGATCCTTCGTTTAGAAAGTGTCGAATATTTCAGATTAAGGATTTCGGATGCTTTGTTTCGCAAAAGGGGCGCGGAACGTTTGACGGTTGCGATTTTTTCAGAAATGAAGGCGGCGCCGTCTGCTTCAGGAATGAAGCGGTTTCAAAACTGGAAAATTGTCGTTTTTTTCAGAATGTGTTTGGATGTTGGATTGAAAGGTCGTCTGCGCCGGATTTTAAACAATGTGAATTTTATCAGAATAACGGTCTGGGAATCTGGGTTGAAAATTCATCTCCGATTTTATCGGATTGCCGGATTTATGAAAATGGATTTGGCGGAATCTTTTTAGGAAACGAAGCGCACGGTAAATTTAAGAAGTGTCAGATTTTTAATAATAAAGACTTCGGAATAGAAATTCAAAAAAGAGCGAATCCATTCTTTATTTCTTCTGAGATATTTGGCAACTCCAAGGGTGGAGTTCTTGTTCAATTGGAGGGATGCGGGAAGTTTTGCGAATGCGAAATTCATGGAACCGGCGGTCCGTGTTTCAAAGTTCAACAGAAAGGAAAGCCCGCCGTTGCGAACTGTCGGATTCACGACGGCAGCGCGGAAGGCGTCTGGATTGGTAAAGATGGATATGGGCGATTTTGCGGGTGTGAAATTTTTCAAAACAGAAAAGCTGGAATTTTAATTAAAAAACGAGGAAATCCTCTTTTTTCAGAATGCAGAATTCATCATGGGAAAAAAACAGGAATTCGAGTCGTTCAGAACGGAATCGGCTGTTTTGAAAATTGTGAAATCAGCGAGAATCAGGATATGGGGGTTCTGATTAAATCCGGAGGAGACCCGTTGGTTCGTCAGTGTCGTATTTGCGGCGGCGGCAGTTGCGGGATTGGCGTTTATCAAAAAGGAAAAGGGAATTTTTGGAATTGCGTCATTACTCAAAACGCAAGCTCCGGGATTTGGATTGGTCCTTACGGAGAGCCCGTCGTGGATTCATGTCAAATTCTTAATGGTCGGAGTGAAGGCGTTGAGATCGATGAGAATGGTCGGGGAACGTTTTGGAATAATCGTCTTGAAAATAATTATTGCGGAAAAGAAAAATGCGATTGGCTTATCGACCGGTATGTCGGTAAAATCAAGGCTTCCGGAAATGCTCCGGATATTCCGGAAACGGCAAATGAAGACCTGGAATCTGAAAACGGTTGAGTCTTAAATCCAGAAGGAGGCGTCGGGAATGTGCGCGTTGAGAATCCTGCGCAGTCTCGTCCGCGGGAATGACAGTCGCGCGGATCATTTGGTTTGGGCGTCGTTGGAATTGGGAACAAAAGGATGTTCAGAGGCGCGGGATTCCTGTTGCTGAAGGATTCGGAACGCTTTTCTGGACTTGAATTTTCCTGGAGAGGCCGTAAATTTTTCAAGTCCTTCAACTAGAACCGAAAATGGAAAATCTTCAGGTCTTCCGAGAGAAATTAAATCATTTTCCCGCCATTTCATTAATTCTTTCGGCGTGATTTTTTCGCCCGAGAGCTGAACCGCGATATGGATGGGCGTTTGAGCCAGGGAGTTCGAGACGTC
>CAZWOV010000285.1:0-4200 GCA_964635645.1 uncultured Planctomycetaceae bacterium
TTCTCTGAAACGGAAGAAATAGATTCAAACGTCGGCCACGCCGACGCGGCGCTCTCTTCCGCAACGTTCTCTTCTTTCGAAATATTCAGAGAATCAAACGAATCCGCTCCCTTTCCGAAATCGGCGCTGCGCGGAGGACGAGGTCCAATAAACTGAAAAAACGTGCATTCAAGCCGTGAATTATAGATTTTTCGCCGCCGCGTCGCTTCCTGACCAATCAACTTTTCAAAATCAGGAAACGCGGTAAAAACATAGTGCGACCAGGTCGGAAGTTTCTGAAGAACAGAGGGAATTGAAAAATACAGTTCGCGCAGTTCGCTAAATTCGCCGATCCACTTTCCGTACGGCGGATTCATGATTGAACATCCGTATTCTTCAGACGATTCCGTTTTGAGAAAATCGCGGCGCAAAAACGTAATATCCTGCGCTACGCCAGCCATCTGCGCATGATATTCCGCCATTTCCACTGCCCGCGGATCAATATCGCATCCGCAAATACTCGCAGGAACAGAGGGACGAACGGCGTCCTTTGCCGCCTGACGCGTTTCCATCCACGACGCAAAAGGAATCTGGCTCCACGCTTCAGAAACAAAAGATCGCCTTAATCCAGGCGCAATGTTTCTGGCAATCAACGCCGCTTCAATTGGAATTGTTCCGCTTCCGCAGAATGGATCCAAAAGCGGACGATTCGGTTCCCAGTAACTCAGAAGAATCATTCCAGCCGCAAGAGTTTCCCGCAACGGCGCGGAGCCGACAAGTTTACGGTAGCCGCGCCGATGCAGTCCCTCGCCCGTCGTATCAATCGTAAGAGTAGCCCGATCTTTAAGAATCGAAACTTCAACGGGATATTTCGGTCCATCTTCCGGCAGCGTCGTTACGTTCCACGCTTTCTGAAGGCGGCTGACGATTGCCTTCTTAACGATACTCTGACAGGCGGGAACACTCGAAAGTTTCGAGCGCACGCTACGCCCGTCCACTGGAAAACATGCGTTTTGGGGAAGCCAGCGTTCCCACGGAAGTTCCACCGTCTGATCGAAAAGCCGTCCAAAATCCTCCGCAGGAAATTCGCCCATCCGAATCAAAACGCGTCCCGCCGTGCGCAAATGAATATTAGCTCGGCAAATATCGTTTTCCGAACCGGTAAACAGGGTCCTCCCCACTTCAATATTTTTTGGTTCGTATCCTAAATCTTTAAGTTCGCGCGAAACGACTGATTCCAGTCCCATCGCGGAGGTAGCGAGGAGTTCAATGGACATGGCAGATACCGACCGCAATGCGGCAATTAAAAATTATCGGCTTGTGGCATTCTTCTACGCCAGTTTAACACGGCGCAAGCTATTTTTCGCATTCCAACCTGCGCGGGAACCTGACACTCGGCAATGACTTCATTTTCGGCAATTGCAGTCCGCCATGCCAGAATTTTGGAAGCGATCGACTCTTCCGTTTCATTCAAAATAAACTCTGGTTTCAAAATCGGCTGAAAAGTAATCCGACGTCCATACCGCTCGGCAAGATTAGCCATATCCATTGCTTCCGCGTCAAAACGAATAGCGTCGACGCCGGCGCCAATAAGTCCCGGAATAAACTCTTCGAAATTTCCGCTTCCCGTAAAATAGACGAATTTGTCCTGCTCTCTGATCCTGGCGCAAAACTCTCGCAGCATTGGAACAAATATTTCATTCCAACGCGGCAATGAAATCCGCAGACCGTTCTCATCCGCCAAATCGTCTTCAATCCCGATCGCGTCAACGTCCGACGCGCACCATGCATACAACTGTTTCGAATAATAATCGAACAGGCGGTGCATAATCTCCTTCAATTCCCGCGGTTTACGCTGAATCAGTTTTTTCGCGGCTTCAACGCCTCCCAACGCGCAAAGACGCCGAAACGGATGAATTCCGGTCTGAACCACGACAAAACGCGGCGATTCATCGCAAACGCAGTTCACAGCCTCCACCATTTCCTGCGTTACGGGATTTTTAGGAAAACTAATTCCCTCTACCTCCAGAATATCGTCGTACCGCGGCGACTCTGAACTAAACCATGTTCCATTTTCACGCCTTTCCCAAACGCAGCCCCACTTGTCTACAACTGCGGGAAAAGTCTTTCCAGACTCTAACGACGATGCTTTGCACTCCAAATCAGAAACGGGACAACTGAAGTCTACCCAGTCGATATCATTCTGAAAACGGGTGCGCAACTGTGCGCAAAACTCCGAACGAACATCTTCTAATGTCGGTGGAATCATCATAAGCGTCGGCGTCGGAACCGACATTTGATGACACAAAGTATTAATTACTCGATCTCTGGACGTCATGGGTTGATTTAAGCTAATAAAAAAATTATGTTTATGCCTGAAAAGGCCAAACGTTTTATTCAATGTGCATATTATGGAAATCCATGAAAAAAATGCAATACCATTTGACCAAAATATGGCAAAAAATTTACTTATTTTGTGAAAATTTAACGATTTTGATTGCTGAATGATTTTTATGTATAGAGTTCATCAAACAAAACGGCGCTTAACGGCGACAAAACCAAAATTGGTATCCACGCTCCTATCCCTGCCGGGATTCCTTCCTGAACGACAAGGGTTCTTCCAAACTCTACCAATCCAACGTTCAAGCCGGTAAGTACGGCAAGGCATGAAAAAATAAAAAACCTGTTTCTCAATCTCGCCGACAGGATGACCGGAATAAGCAAAAAAAGTAAAAACGACTCGACAAACGGGCGGAGAATACGAATATGAAGCGCGACGCGCTCCGCATAATGAGGATAAATTTGCCGACCTTGATTCACCTCGCGATAAAGTTCCAGAATGGAAGGCGGCAGAAAACCTATCGTTTTTTTCGCTAATTTCTCAGGCGGCAGCATCGAAATAAAAAATACTTCGCCTCGACCAACCCAATTCGCGGTTTCCGAAGTATAAAAAATCGGAAGCTCGTTTTGAAGTCCCGGTATTGACGCGGCTTTTCGCGAAGCGTTCGCCAACCAGCGCTTTTTCTCAAGGTCCGCTACGTTTTTCAAAAGATAACCAGACGGATGATCGTCGTTTTCCTGAAGCCAAAAGGCGCTCTCGGCATGAAGTTCCTCCATCTGTTCAAACGTCCTCTCTTTGGGAATCCCAATCCTGGCAGACTGGAAAGATCCGTTTTCAAGATCGAGATTAACGCCGTAAATTTTCAAACCGGTCGCTTCATCATTACGCATATCCATTTCCTGCTTTTCTATCTTCCCGGTATACGATCTGGAATTTGCGCCCGCCCAATCCCGACAATTTGCGTAAAAGACTTCTTCCAACGCGCACATCGAAAAAATAAAAAAACAACCGACGATAAAAAAAGGAATCGCCACTCTTTTCCTTGAAAAACCGGACGTAAGCAACGGAATCACTTCTCCCCCTCGAACCGTCGCGGTACTGCTTTTTTCCAGCATAAAAAAGGTAATCGCCGTCGTTACGGAAATAAAACCGAACTGGATATAGAACAGAAGATTCATCATACGAACCGAATAAAACTGAAACAGCGTCTTTAGCGCGCCCAATGAAGACTCCTGAAACAGTTGATTCACCTCGTCGGTATTCGGCAGAATGTCAAAAATCACAAAAAGCGAAATGCAGATAAAAAGCAACGCGAACGCCACAAATAAAAACTTCCGCATAAAATATCGATCGACGATCGTAAAAAAAGGAATCGCGTTCATGAAGTCCTCTTATGCCATGAAATACTTCTCGTTATCCGAAAAATTTTGAGAAAATGGAAATTTCTCCAAAAAAGTTGAAAACATTTTACTCTTTTTTTCTTTTTTTGACCAGTGGGATTCCCAAATTTTATTTTTTTTGTTAAGATAATACTAAAATTAACCCAACGACTTCCAAAATCGGCGCGCGGAAGACCATTATTTCTATTTCACGCGTCTTTTCCAATCGGTTCATTTCACAAAACGGATTTAAAATGATTCGCATTTGCCTTAATTTCTGTTATTTGTTTCTGCTCATAATTTTTTCTCCTTTTCTGCTTTACGCCGCCCTCTTTAAAGGAAAATACCGCAAAGGCTTCAAGCAAAAATTTCTGGGAAACGTTCCCTTGAAAGAAAAAACGAAATCCCCCGCCCGCAGAGTATGGGTTCACGCGGTAAGCGTGGGAGAAGTCAACCTCGCGGCCGTTATTTTGAAAAAATGGGAACGCGACAATCCCAATC
>CAZWOV010000286.1:0-4182 GCA_964635645.1 uncultured Planctomycetaceae bacterium
AACAGACTAAGGGGTTGACAAAAAACAAGCCGACTTTAACGGAACAAATTGAACGTCTTTCCCCTTAACAGGGGGGACTAATTCCAAGGAATTTCTCAAAAATTGACGATATTGCGCCAATAGCTCTTGACAAAAATTAAATTCATGATAGAATACCACATTTAGTAGAGCTGGTTTTTATTCATACCATATCTGGACAAAAGGGAATCCGGTGCAAAGCCGGAACGGTCCTCGCCGCTGTATTCGGAATAGAAGCGCCATTCTAAAAAGCCATTGACGGAGTCGCTGAATTCATGAAGATGAAAATTCAGAAAGAAAACGTTGAGAAGGCGCGCGCAGATTGCCGAGAGTCAGAAGACCTGCCAGCTCTCAGAATGAACTCTGCCGCCGCGACGGACGACGACAGTTCAAATAAAAAAATGCAAAACGTCGGACGAATTTCAATAATTTTCAAGTAAGATAGTTGTTGAGATTTTTGACAGCGAAGGAAATTTGTCATGATTCTTTCAGGTTTGAAGATTCGCGAGGAGATTCAGCGCGGAACAATCCATATTGAACCTTTTCACGAAAAACAGTTGAATCCGAACAGTTACAATCTGCGCCTTCACCACGAACTTCTTGTTTATTCCGAGAAGCTTCTGGACGTAAAAAATCCCAACGCTTACGAAATTCTGCAAATTCCGGAGGAAGGGCTTATTCTAAAACCAGGAACGCTTTATCTTGGCCGGACGATGGAATTTACGCGTACGGAAAATTTCGTTCCAATGCTGGAAGGACGTTCTTCAATGGGAAGACTTGGACTTTTTGTTCATGTCACAGCCGGATTTGGCGACGTTGGTTTCGCCGGGTATTGGACGTTGGAAATTCACGCGGTTCAACCAATTCGAATCTATGCCGGAATTGAAGTTTGCCAGATCTATTACCATACGATCTACGGGGATTACGAAACGTATTCTCACGGAAAATACCAGAACAATTCAGGGATTCAGCCCAGTTTGTCCTGGAAAGATTTCCAGTAGCTTCCCCCCTTTTCATTTAATTTCCAGACGTTCTTTTACGAACGGCGGATATTTTTTGCACTTTTTTTAAATTAGCCCCCAATAAAACAATTACGAAAGGCCTTTTTATGAATACTTCTGCCGTCTCGGCTCCTCATGCGGAACAGAACGTCAATTCTTTCGCGCAACGCATTCCCTCCGTTTATTCCGCGGAGCCGGTTTTAACGTTTATTCTCAAACGCGACGGTCGAAAAGTTTCATTCGACGCACAAAAAATCACCAATGCTCTGCGTAAGGCTTTTACCGCGGAAAACGCAGCCTTTTCAGAAGAAACGCTGGTCGAACTGGAACGGAAAATTGAAGAAAAACTCCAACGGGAATACCGGAACGCTTCCGACGCGGAGCTTGGGAAAACAGACGAGGAAAAAGCGTTTCCCGGCGTGGAAGATATCCAGGACGCGGCGGAGACCGTTCTCATGGAGTCCGGATTCACCAGGGTCAGCCGCAGATACGTGCTTTACCGAGCGGAAAGAACGCGTATCCGCGAACGAAACAACCGTCTGATGAAAACGTACGAAGACCTTACCTTCAAAGACGCAAAAGACAGCGACGTCAAACGTGAAAACGCCAATGTCAACGGCGATACCGCGATGGGGCTGATGCTTAAATACGGTTCCGAGGGCGCAAAGCAGTTCTGTCTTACGCATATTCTGAATCCGGAACACGCCCAGGCGCACGAAGACGGCGATATTCATATTCACGATATGGATTTTTACGCAATGACGACCACCTGCTGTCAAATTGACCTGCTCCGCCTTTTCAAAGACGGTTTCGGCACAGGACACGGAGAACTGCGAAAACCAAACGACATTCAATCCTACGCCGCTTTGGCATGCATCGCGATCCAGGCCAACCAGAACGATCAGCACGGAGGTCAGAGTATCCCCAATTTCGATTACGCAATGGCTCCGGGGGTAACGTGCACGTTTCAAAAACTTTTTATCAAAAATTTTCTCAAAGCGCTTGAACTTGCCGACGCTTTCTCCGGCAAAATTTCAGATTTCAATTCCGTGCGCGATTCCGATTCCACAGAAAAAAAACTTCAGGACAAACTGGAAAAAACAGAAAAAATCTGCCGGGAATTACTCCGTAAAAACATTCCGCTCAAACTTGAAGAACACGCGGATTTCTGCCGCGAACTTGGCGCCCGTCTTCTGGCCGACGGCAATTACTTCGGGTATTCGGCTGAAGTTCTGAAAAAAGCGGAACGTTTCGCGGTTCGTTCCTCTCTGAAAGAAGTCGATCGGGCCGTTTACCAGGCAATGGAAGCGCTCATCCACAATCTGAATACGATGCACTCGCGAGCCGGAGCGCAAACGCCTTTTTCATCCATTAATTACGGTATGGATACGTCGCCGGAAGGACGAATGGTCGTCCGCAACGTCCTTCTCGCTCAGGAAGCCGGTTTGGGAAACGGCGAAACGCCGATCTTTCCAATCCATATTTTCCGAATAAAAGAGGGAATCAACACGGCAAAGGGCGAACCGAACTACGATCTGTTCCAGTTGGCCTGCCGCGTCAGCGCTCGAAGACTTTTTCCGAATTTCTCCTTCCAGGACGCGCCGTTTAATCTGAAATCCTATCGTCCGGGGCGGCCTGAAACGGAAATCTCGTACATGGGGTGCCGAACGCGCGTCATTGGAAACGTTTTTGACCCGGAAAACGAAATATCCTATTCGCGCGGCAATCTCAGTTTTACCTCGATCAACCTGCCGCGTATTGCCATCCGCGCTCAAAAGGACCTGAACTGGTTCTTTGAAGAACTTCAGCGCAAACTCGACCTGTGCGTCGACCAGTTGCTCGAACGCTTCGCGCTTCAATGTTCCAAAAGGGTCAAAAATTTCCCCTTCCTCATGGGACAAGGCGTTTGGCTCGGCAGTGAAAAACTAAAAGAAAACGATACGATTGGCGACGTTCTCCGGCACGGGACGCTTTCCGTCGGATTCATCGGACTGGCGGAAACGCTGAAACTCCTGACCGGATTTCATCACGGCGAAAAGGAGTCTTCACAGGAATTGGGGCTGAAAATCATCTCCTTCATGCGGGAGTTTCTCGACCGGAAAAGCGAGGAAATGCGTCTGAATTTCACGTTGCTTGCGACCCCGGCGGAAGGTCTTTCCGGACGTTTTCTCCGATTGGATCGAAAACGTTACGGGATCATTGAAGGAGTTACGGATCACGAATACTACTCGAACAGTTTCCACATCCCGGTTTATTTTCCCATCTCGGCGTTTGACAAAATACGGCTTGAAGCGCCGTATCACGCCTTAACCAATGCAGGACACATCACATACATTGAGTTGGACGGAGATTTAACGCAAAATCTGGAAGCCTTTGAGCAAATCATTCACGCCATGCGAAAAGCGGGAATCGGGTACGGCGCAATCAATCATCCCGTAGACCGCGATCCTGTTTGCGGATTCAGCGGAGTGATTCACGACGTATGTCCTAAATGCGGACGCGCGGAAGGCGACGTTCCGTTTGAACGAATCCGAAGAATCACCGGCTATCTGGTCGGCACCCTGGACCGCTTTAACGACGCAAAACGGTCGGAAGTGGACGAACGCCTTGTTCAGGACTCCAGTTCTTTTGAATAGAATTGCGAAGAATTGTCTTCCGTTTTGATTTCAGTTTACTTTTTATTTTCCGAATCCTGTTTGCCTGTATTCAACGTGAAACAGTATCCGGCATGCTCGTCCAAAATAGATAAAATCAGCAGAATCGAGTCGATAATGTCCCTTAAAAATACGCCGCCGTCAAAAAATCACCCCGAAAACAACGCTTTTTTCCAAGCAGAAGAGTTGCCGACGGAATACTCTTCCCTTGACGAAACGCTCATTCGCGTCGCGGGAATCGTCAAAGAATCCGTTACTGACGGCCCCGGAATCCGGTTTGTGCTTTTTGTTCAGGGATGTCCGCGTCGTTGTCCCGGCTGCCATAATCCGCAAACGCAGTGTCTTAACGGCGGAACGTTTATGAACGCGCGGGATATCATGGAACAGATCGCTCAAAATCCGCTCGTTTCCGGCGTTACGTTCTCCGGCGGCGAACCGTTTCTCCAAGCGGAAAAACTCGTTCCGCTCGCTCGGGAATGCCGTCGCCGCGGATTGCATATCATGACCTA
>CAZWOV010000287.1:0-4181 GCA_964635645.1 uncultured Planctomycetaceae bacterium
GAAGCGGACCTTGAAGCGGCGAAAGAATGGCTGGCCCTCCAAAGCGAAGAGGGAAGTTCCCGACGCGCCAATCTGCGAAAAATGGCGAAAAAATTTCCCTGGCTTTACGTTCCGGACTGCTACGTATACCAAACAGAAAACGGATTGGAAATTCCATATCCGGAATCAGACGATATTCCGGGAACGATCCGGCAGGCCGTACTGGAGAAGCTTGATTCCGTACCTCTTCCGACTCGTCCGATCGTACCCAACGTCGAAGCGGTTCAGGACCGAATTGCTCTTGAAATTATGCGCGGCTGTCCATGGCAATGCCGTTTCTGCCAAAGTAATCCCATTCGTCGTCCCGTGCGTTCCAGAAAGCCGGAAACGATTATGGAATGCGCGCGGGCCGCGGTCGAAAATACGGGACACAGCGAAATTTCTCTGCTTTCGCTTTCCACAAGCGATTACCCCTGGTTTGAAAAACTTTCCACTGAAATGCGGGCGGAATTTTCCAAAAAAGACGTGGCCATTTCGGTGCCAAGCCTTCGCGTCAACAGTCACCTGGCCGAAGTAGGAGAAACGCTCTCGACGGAACGCCACAGCGGACTGACGATTGCTCCCGAAGCCGCGCGCGACGATATGCGGCGCGTAATTGGAAAACGGATAACAAACGAAGATCTGACTGCAGGGTGCCGGATCGCTTTTGAGAACGGTTTCCAGCGTGTGAAACTCTACTTCATGATTGGTCTTCCGGGCGAAAGAGCCGAAGATATCGACGGAATGATTGATCTGGCGCGTCAGATTGGAAATCTCGGAAAAGAAGTTTCCGGACGTTTTCCAACTATCGTCGTCAGCGTCTCAAATCTCGTCCCCAAACCGCAAACGCCTCTCCAGTGGTACGCGATGGCGGATCGGGAATACCTTACCCGCGCCCAGCGTTATCTTCGCTGTCGAAAATTGCCGGGATGGATTCAAGTCAAATACCACGAACTCAACGGCAGTTTGCTCGAAGGCGTTTTCTGCCGCGGAGACAGGACGTTGGGGAAAGCAATCCTCCGCGCCTGGGAAAACGGAGCCCGCTTCGCCTCGTGGAGCGACCAATTCCAACCGGATATCTGGTGGAACGCGCTGGAAGAATGCGGAATTGATTTGAATCTTTTCCTCCACACGCCGCGTCGCCCGGAAATGAAATTGCCGTGGAGCCGCATTGAAATTTTCCAGGGGATGAAACATCTTGTGAAAGAATTTCTTCTTTCGGAAGAAGATATTCGCAATCTCGAGCCTTCCGTAAAGACGATGGAAGTCGCCGACTGGCCGCTGTCCGGAAATAACGGCAAGAAAAAACAGGAGCAATCATGAGAGCATGCGTTCAGCGCGTTTCATCGGCCGAAGTTCGCGTCGGCGGCGAGACCGTCGGAAAAATCGGCAGGGGAATTCTCGCGCTTCTCGGCGTTTCCTCTTCCGACACAGACGCGGATTTAACCGCCCTGGCGGATAAAATGGCGGGATTAAGGATCTTCGAGGATTCGGAAGAGAAAATGAATCTTTCTCTGGCGGACGTCGGCGGGGAAATTCTCGTCGTGAGTCAGTTTACCCTTTACGCCGACTGCCGAAAGGGACGAAGACCCAGTTTCACCGACGCGGCTTCTCCGGAAAAAGCGGAACGGGACTACGAAAATTTTGTGAATTATTTACGGAAAAAAGGATTTCGCGTTGAAACCGGACGATTTCGGACGATGATGGAAGTCGCTCTGGTCAACGAAGGACCCGTAACCATTTGGCTTGACAGTCTGGATTTGGTGAAAAAATGACTCCATGCGATTATTTTGATTCAATCGTCGTCATTTTTCTGATTTTGGGCGTCTTCTGGGGCGCGGTAAAAGGATTCATTTCATCGTTCGCAGTCCTGTTAGCAACTTTTCTCGGAGTCGTATCGATCCATCGTTTCCGCGAAAGCGCAATCCAGTTTCTTTCGCTGGAACCGACCCAGCCGACGCTCTGCGTCGTCTCTTTCATCATTTTCGCCCTGACTTCAATGATCGTTTACCAACTGGCGCATCGGCTGGAATCTTTCATTCAACGCAGACGCCTCGAGACGTGGAATCGTATTCTGGGACTGATTTTCGGTTTTACGGTAAGCGCCTGCGGATGCTGGGTCGGAGCGTGGATTCTGACGGAATTTCCTCAAACCCGCACTTCCGTCACTCATTCCAGAAGCGCGAAATATCTCGTTCTTCTTGCTGAGTTAGGCGAGGAATCGTTCCCTCTGCCGGAAAACGTTCCGCAAAAAACGTCTTTCGCAGAATATCCGACCGAATTCATTGAACGAGTGAAGGAAGACGCAAAACTGCCGCCGCAAAACGAAATACCGGAAGAGGAAAATACCGGAGTTCATCGGTTTCTCGATACGCTTGATCGGCATGTTTCCGAAATACTTTGCGACGTCAACGCGCCGCCCGACGCCGATCCCAACTCTGACTCCGAAAAAATCGAAGTTCCTGAACGCTCCAAACGGTAAGCAGCGTCTTCTTATCTGAAATCCTATTTTTAGGGAAACCCTCAAATGGCTCGAATTCAACGTCTTTCTCCAAATCTTATTAACAAAATTGCCGCGGGCGAAGTAATCGAACGACCGGGAAGCGTCGTTAAAGAACTGATGGAAAATTCGATTGACGCGGGTTCAACCAGAATCGACGTTTCGATTGAAAAAGGCGGAAGCGAACTGATCCGTATCGTCGACAACGGCTGCGGAATGGACGCGGACGATCTGATCCTGGCCGTTACGAGTCACGCGACGAGCAAACTGCTGACAGAAAACGATTTATTTACCGTATGTTCAATGGGATTTCGCGGCGAAGCGATGGCCAGTATTGCGGAGATCAGCCAGACGACGGTCCGGAGCCGGGTTAATCCTGGCGTTAAGCCAAAAGTCGGCGAGGCTTCAATTTCGGAAAACAACGACTTAATCAGCGGCTTTGAATTACGCGTCGAGGGAGGCGCGTACTGCGATCCCACGCCGTGCGGGTGCCCCGTCGGAACGCAGATTGACGTTCGGAATCTCTTTTTTAATACTCCCGTCCGCAGAAAATTTCTCAAATCGGCTCAAACTGAATTCGGATACATTTCAGAGTTTTTCACCCGTCTGGCTTTGGCAAATCCGCATATTCATTTTACCCTGCGCCACAATTCCCGACTCGTCTACGATCTTCCCGCAACGGAAAACTGGCTTCAAAGAATCTGCGATACGGAGGGAAAAGAACTTGCCGACGCCCTGATTCACATCGAATACGAAAATCGCGGCGTTCGCGTTTGCGGATACGCCGCTCGCCCAAATCACAGCCGCAGCAACGCCAAAATGCAGTTCCTTTTTTTAAACGGCAGACCCATTCGGGACCGTTCTCTTCAACACGCGCTTCTGGAAGCGTATCGGGGACTGCTCACGCAAAATCGTTTCCCGATCTGTTTTCTGAAACTCGACATGCCGCCGGAAATGGTAGACGTAAACGTTCATCCAACCAAAATGGAAGTTCGTTTTCAAAATTCAAACGAAATCTACAGTCAGTTGCTCTCGGCGCTCCGATCAAAATTTCTTCAGACAAACATGGCGACTTTCGTCGGTTCGTCGCGTCCGGCAAACGATCCGCTCCCCGCTCTAAACGAGACGTTCAGAAACATGGACGCCCCAAACCCCGAATACGCTCAATCCAATTCAGCCCCAACGGATTCTTCCAGCGTTTCACGGATTCCGCAGTTTGCCGACGCGGAAAATAACGCGGCGGTTTCCGCCGATCTCCCGGAAACAAATACGAATCGGCCGCTCGAACTCGCCGATGGTCGCCCGACGGACTTGAATCCCGACTCTGATTCTTTCGGAAAACGTATTTCCGCGGTTAAACCGACGCTTTCCAACATTTCCGGCGCAATCCCTCCCTTCAAACCGTTTGAAGACCTGACTCCCGGAATGATTCAGGAAGCGCCGCGCCGCGGAACCTTCGAAAACGCTGTTTCCGGAACGGGCGCCAGCTCGCCAAATTCGTCTTCAGCCGAACGCAATTTTTTCGGCGCCCGTTCTCCGCGTCCCGTTCAGAAAACGTCTTCGGAAGAAATTCCCCGCGAACGCCCCTCCGATTCGTCTTTTTCCCAAAACGTTCCCAATCTCCCTGTCGATTTTCAAACGCCGCCGCCCGTTCGGGAAACGT
>CAZWOV010000288.1:0-4171 GCA_964635645.1 uncultured Planctomycetaceae bacterium
GAAGCGGAGCTGAGCCGGAAAAAACGCAGGAAATTTGCGGAAGACGAAACGGAGGCCGAAGGCAAGGAGTTTGACGCCGCGTTTAACAGTAACGATATTCTTTTCGCTTGACAACGTAAAAAGCGAAGGTAACGAACAGCGCGGGAATTTCCGCGACGAACAGCGAGTACCAAACGCCGTTCAACTCAAAAAAGATCGGCAGAATCAGCGCTCCGGCAATTTGGAACAGCAACGTTCTCAGAAAAGAAATTGTTGCGGATACGGCTCCGTTGTTGAGGGCGGTGAAAAAAGCCGAGCCGAAAATGCTGAATCCGCTGAACAGTACGGACAGCGCGTAAAATTGGAACGCCGTTATCGTTATGCCGAGCGCGTCGGGTTCGTTTCCCACAAAGAGTTTCGCCAAAGGTTCCGAAAGAACAAAAGTCAACGAAGCCATGCTTACGCTGGCCAGCGCGATCAGGATATTGCTTTTGCGGAAAAGCCCTTTTAATTCGTCGTAATTTTTCGCTCCGTAGTGAAATGCAATCACCGGCGCGACGCCGATTGAATATCCCAGGAATACCGCGGCAAAAATAAAACCGACGTACATGACCGCGCCGTACGCGGGCGACTCCGTTTTCTCCTGCAAATTTCATCAGCTGGTAATTGTATAGAATCGCCACCGCGGACATGGATATGTTGGCAACCAATTCAGACGAACCGTTGACGCAGCTGTTCAGCAACGCTTTTCCATCCCAGTGAAAATTTCCGAGCCTCAGCGGACTGAAGTTTTTTCTTGCGAAATAAAGGAGGGGCGCGCCGCCGCCGATACCCTGAGCGATAATGGTCGCGACCGCGGCGCCGACAATTCCCCAGTGGAAAACGATAATAAACAGAGCGTCCAGCGCGATATTGGCAAGCCCTGCTCCGACAGTGACAAGCAGTCCCAACGTCGGTTTTTCCGCAACGACCAGAAAACTCTGAAACATATTCTGCAACACGAAAACGGGAAGCGCAATCAAAAGAATACGTCCGTAAACGACGCAGTTCGGCAACAGTTCGTCGTTTGCGCCCATTGCCCGCGCGATCGGCTCCGTGAAGATAAATCCCAGCGCGGCGAGTACGGTTCCGCCTAAAACCGTTAAATATACGAGCATTGAAAAAATACGATTTGCTTTTTCTTTTTTTTCTCTCCGAGCGTAGCGGAAACCAGAGCGCCGCCGGCTCCGAATATAAATCCGAAGCACCCGAGAATCAAAGTAAAGGGCATGATCAGGTTAATCGCCGCAAAAGGCGCGACTCCGACAAAGTTGGAAATAAAAAAACCGTCCGCAACGCTGTAAATAGAAGTGAAAATCATCATCACAATGGTCGGCGCCGTGAAACGCAGCAGTTTACCGTAATGAAAATGATCTGAAAGCTGAATCTGCATCGGTTAAATTTCCCTGGTCTTTTCTCGAAGCTGACGTAAATATCGTTCGGTTAATTGCACGTAAATCTCCCATTCTTCCCGCGACCAGGAAGCGTAGATTGCTTTTTCGACGTCCATGACTTTGTCTACCGTTTCGCGAACCGTAGCGAAACCTTTCGCCGTCAGGCAAACGCGCTTCGATTTACCGCCAGCGGGTTCGAGATAGACGATATCGTCCTTTTCCAACTTTCGCAACGCGGAATTAATGGTTTGCTTATTGACTCCGGAGTATTTGATCAAATCGGTCAGACGGCATTTACCGTCGTTGTCTGAAAGCGCGTACAAAATTGCCATGACGCTGTCGGAAAACCCCTGCCGCAGAGCAATTTCATGATACGCTTCGTCAATTTCGGAAAGAAGACGGTTAAATCGCCGACATTCCGATTGATTCATCATTTCCATAAACGTATCCTTTCAAGTACGAAATCATACATGGTTGTTATAGTATGATTTCATACTTGGTCAAGGGGGGGCGGGAGAATTTTCAATTTCAGGTTTTCCATAGAAGCCGAACCGGAGTTTTCCGTTATTTCGCGAAACGTTTGGATTGAATCTTCCGTCCGGACGTTCCCGGCAAGAATACCCCGCTCTTCCCGGAAACGGATTGTTCTGCAATCGGTTTGTTTTTTAATCTCATGGAAACCCGCGTTTGCGTTATTAATACGCCGGTTTGCTTGTTTTCTTTAACGCGATCGCAATCGCAAGAGTAACGGTTTCCGCGACAAACGGGGCAATCCAGATTGCGTTGGTTCCTGCAATCGCGGGCATTAAGAAGATGGCGAGCGCTCTTAATACGACGCCGCGGGCGACGGCAATCGCGTTGGAAGCTCCCGTTCTTTTTGTAGAGAATAAAAAGGCGGTATGGATCAAATTATACGCCATGGGGATAAAGAACAAGGCAAAGGAAGGCAAGGCCGCGGCGGCCGTCCGTACCAGATTCGGCTCCTGGTTGAAAATCCGGACGATCGGTTCGTCCAGGAGGAACAGCGCGCCGTAAATCGCGACGGCCAATACGGTATTGATAATAATTCCGCCGCGAAAAAACCACTCCATCGATTCGTCGTCCTTTTTGCCGCAGTATTGTCCCCAAATCGGCTGCAGTCCCTGCGCCACGCCGGACAAAACGGCGTTTGCAAGAGAATAGATAAAACTCAATACGCTGAAAGCGGAAACGCCGATATCTCCAATCAGACTTGCCAGCGCCAGATTGTAGCACAGAGCCGTAACGGGAGTGGTAAGCTGGGTGACGGCTTCCGGCGCACCCCGCTTGCAGATCTTTTTCATAAGCGTAAAGTCGATTTTGCAAGCGGTGATCCGTAAATCTCCTTTTTTTCGCGTAAAATGAGTCAGCAGAACGATAACGGAACAAATCTGTCCAAGACCGGACGCGACGGCCGCGCCGACGACGCCCGTTTGCAACGGAAAGATGAATAGCCAGTCTAAGAAGATATTCGCCGCGGCGCCGACGCACATGCCGACAAAAGCGAGCGTTGGAGCGCCGTCGTTTCGAACGAACGTTGAAAGGCAGACGCTCATTAGAGCGGGTATTGAAAATATTGAATAATAGAACAGATACCGACTGGACATTTCCCGCATTTCATCGCTTAATTTATCGGCTCCGCTGAAATCGACGATCTGCTGCGAAAAGGCCGCGCCGATCAGGGTTAACAGAACGGAAGCCGCAAGGGTCGTGAAGAACGCCGTCGTAAAGGCGCGATTGGCGCCGTCTTTATCGCCGCGCCCCATGCGAATGGCGACGACCGTCGCGCCGCCCATCGGGAACATGGCGGCAATGGCTACGGTAAAAGTGATAAACGGAACGCCGATATTAACGGCGCCTAAAGCCGCGGCTCCAACGCCATGCCCGACAAAAATTCCGTCTGCGACGTTGTAAAGGTAGGTTACAAACAAACCGCCTATCGCCGGGAAGATGTAATTAAATAAAGATTTGATTTTTGCGTTCATACGGACTCCTCCATAACGAAAACTGGATGACGCCGTTTTTTGCCTTACCCCGCTTCTTAACGCAAAAAGTGGGATAAAGCCCAAACGGTCTTATCCCACTTCAACAATCTTTTTGATTGCAAGTCCTCTGACAAGCGTCCGCATTATACTCGATTGATAAACGGCGTCAATGGGCGCCGAATAAAATTTTTTCTGAAAATTATTATTGCGCGGCCGTTGAATTCGTCTTTAATACTGGGGAGAGAATACTCGGAACTTTGCGGTCGGCGGAAGAAACGCGGAGGACGCCGCGGGTTTGGACGGCGTTTCCAAATCGGGGCGAAAGGTCCCCTTGATTTTTGCGGGCAAATTGTTAAAATAAGTTCCTGGGAGGATAAAATGAACCGTTACTTATTGTATATGATATTAAGAGAAATAATCGGTCATTTTTTGCGCCAGAGAAGTTACGAGCGCGAAATCAGGCGCCGAAGGTATCGCGATCCGTACGAAATCGACGAGTATGCGTTGGAAGACAAGCGGAGCGGATGCGGTTGCCTGGGATGTCTTTTTTGGTTTTTGATTTTCAACATTGTTATACTATCTTTACTGAGCGCGCTTTCAGCTATTAGAGGAGAACGCCGCGGCGATACGCATGTTTCCGCGTCCGCGGTTCTTTCGGACGAAAGCGCCAAATCCGACTCGGCGGACGGGTTTCTTCCGGATGAAAGCGCCAAATCCGACTCGGCGGACGGGGAATCATTGAAAACGGACGGGAAA
>CAZWOV010000289.1:0-4168 GCA_964635645.1 uncultured Planctomycetaceae bacterium
GGACCAACCTCCGTCCCGATCAAAATCAAAAATAGTTTCAGATTCCTGAAGTTCCTTAAGCGGCGCGATCTTTACTCCGCTTTTTGTTTGCCAGGCCGCAAAATCCGCAATATTTTCCTGTGTCAAAAAAATCTTTCTTTCATCGCCGAAATACCAGACTTCAAACGGACTCAACAGCGAAAGCGTCATCGATATTTCTCCGCCGGGTATCGTGTTTCCGTCTTTCCCGCGCTCTTCTGGAAATTTCAGCCGCCATGTTTTTCGGACGTCCGAACAACTCGCTCTTAATTCGGCTTTTTTTTCAGGAGTATTCTTTTCCAGCGCCGGTGAATTTTCTCGGCGCAAATCAAATCGATACGTTTGATCGCCGTTCGCAACCGTTAAGTCGGAAGAAACGGAATCCGCAAGCCCCCAATCGTTCGCCAACCATCCGAAACGCCCAAAACCGTTCGTCGTCTGTCTCCAGAGAAGTCCGTTTTCATTAAAAATTTTACGCTGAGGAACTCGGCGTTCCAAAAAATCGAGAATTTCCAACGCATTCCCGTTATTCCCAAGTCGCGCGCAAAGAATAAGCGCCAGCTTATCATAAAAAACCCTGCTGGAGACAAGCGTTTGGCCAGAGGCGCCCGCGACATGAAATACGTTTCCCTTTTGAGCGAGGTAAGGAACCGAACTCCTTTCAAATTTCAGCAGACGCTTCGCGCCGACGGTTAATTCCGCGTCAAAATAACGTCCTACGGCGCAATCCTGGAACGGTATCGTTCGATAAAACGCATCGCAGCCTTCTTCCGGAACTATTTTTTCCCGCGCAGCAAACGTTCCCTGAGAAATCCGCGAAAGTTTCAATGGAGAAAGTTCCTCGAGACACGCGTCCGGAATAGAGCCGTAAATCAAAAGCGGTTTTCCTTCTCCGGCCAACTTCGCAATTCTTCCGGCAAAAGGGGAAGACGTCGTTCGCTGACTAACCAAAACATCCGCTTCTTCCGGTGTTTCCGCCAAAGTAAAAAGCGGACAATTTTCCAAAATCAGTTTTCGATAACTGAAATCGCCGGAACAGTCAGGAATTTCGGCGGCGTGACTCCCATCGCGAACGACGGAATCCGCAAAATCATTATTGTCAAAATCAAAAAAAACTGAAATTTTCGCCGTCTGAAAAGAGGAATAAACATTTTCTTCTTCGGATTTATTCCCAACGCGATTCAATACCGTCTCGTTTCCCTCTTCCCTGCGGACGACGATCGGAAATTTTTTCCGACCGGCTACATTTTCTGAATTCACAAAGCAAATCTTGTCTATTTCCAATGCAAGTTCTTTATTCAACGGTTCCCGTGCGCTGTTAAACGAAATTCAAGCCGCGTAATCAAATACCGTCCGTCGCCCAACTGAAAATCAGTATCAAGTCCCAGGACGTAACGATGAAAATCGTTGCTATTGACGGAGATATTCGGCCCGACGACCCTTCGAATTTTGCCATCCTCCTTAATATTCAAGATAGGCGCAAAAAATGCTCCGCTGTTTGCGGGATTTCCCTTTACCCGAAAAACGAGTTTTTGTTGAGCCGCGGATTCATGCTCGAATTTTGCGAATACGGATTCTGAACCGAATTCAGCCGCAGAAGTCATCGCAAAATAAACAGAGTTCGGCCCGGTCTGTTTCACGCGCATCCCCGTTCCGCTTCGCGGCGCGTCCGGCTGAAAATCAAATTCAAAAAGATCCGTTGAATCGGCCGGATTTTCAGCTAAAACCAAAATGGGAAAAAGGGAAAACAGGAAAACGGTTAAAAATGTTCCCCAAAGTAAAACGAGTCGAAAACGCTTACGATTCATGAACAACCTTTCAAATTTTCAGGTTTTACGCTTAAAAAATAACGGATTCGTGAAAAATTTCCAAAAAATTGAGCGGAGAAACAACCCGTCCCGCTTGATTTCCAGAAAAATTAAGGTAAAATCAAAAAGAAAGTTTTGAGAATTTCTCCAGCTTTTCATTTTATCAGAAAAAAATTTTTTGGCAAGAACGGGAAAAAAATATGGAAAAAAAACCTCTAGTGGGAATCATTATGGGAAGCGACAGCGATTTCCCAAAAATCAAAAACGCACTGACCGTCCTGAATGATTTTGACGTTCCATTTGAAGTGCACGTAATGAGTGCGCACCGCACGCCGCGCCTGGTCGAAAATTTCGTCGGCAACGCGCGTCAAAACGGGTTTCGCGTTATTATTGCCGCCGCCGGCGGCGCGGCTCATCTTGCCGGAGTCGCGGCTTCTCACACAACTTTACCGGTTATCGGTATTCCCGTCGCTTCAGATTTGATGGGAGGATTGGATTCCATTCTGTCTACCCTTCAAATGCCCGGCGATATTCCCGTCGCTACGGTTGGGACAGGGAGCGGCGGAGCCAAAAACGCCGGTTTGCTTGCGGTCGAAATTCTGGCGGTTTCGGACGACGCGCTCGCAAAGAAACTTGCCGAATATCGGGAAAGCCTCGTCGAAAAAATTCTACGGAAAGACGCCGCGCTCCAGGAACAAATTTGAATTTGGAAAATATCCGGAAATTTTTCAGAAACGTTCCAACGCGATTCTGTTTTCCGGATTTCCGCCGTTTTCCTGATTTTACTCTGAAAGAGAGGAATCCATGAGTTGGCGCGGTATCGACGGTCACGATGAAATTGTTCGGCGCTTCCAGCGCGCCGTGACGCAGGGGAAAATCGCCTCGACTTTTCTTTTTCTTGGACCTCCCGGAATCGGCAAACGCATGTTGGCTGAACAGCTCGCAACGACTCTTCAGTGCGAAAAAAACGATCCGCGTCTCATGGAACCATGCGGAAAATGTTCGTCATGCCGACAGGCGCAATCGCGCGAACATCCGGATATTATCCGGGTTTCAAAACCTGAGGATAAAGCCTTTATCCCCGTCGAATGTTTCATCGGTCCCAAGGAAGCGCGCCGTCAGTCGGGACTCTGCGCCGAGCTGGCGCAAAAACCCGTCTATCAGAAACGAAAAATCGCAATCATCGACGACGCCGACTATCTTAATATCGAAGGAGCAAATTCCCTGCTAAAAACCCTTGAGGAACCGCCGGGAAATTCAATTCTTATTCTCATTGGAACAAGCGCGGCCAGGCAGTTGCCGACGATTCGTTCCAGATGTCAGATCGTACGGTTTTCGCCTCTGAGCGCGGATATCGTGGAACGAATCCTGAATGAAAAACGGGAGGCGGAGCTTCGCGCGACCGTTGAAATTGCAACGGCGGCGGAAAAGAAAAAAGGGAAAAGTTCCTCCGCCAAAATACCTTCCGTGAAAATTCTTCCGCAGGAATTGATTCCTAAAATCGCGGCCTGCTCCGGTGGAAGCGTCCAGAACGCCCTGACGCTTGCCGATGAAAATTTCTGGAATTTCAGAACTGAATTTTTGAAAAAACTCGCCCGCGGCGTTCACGAACGTCAAACGATTTATGCCGAACTGGAAGAACAGATCTATTCCGTCGGCAAAACGCCCTCTCTCCGACGCGCCCGGCTGCGAATCATCCTGGAAACGGCGGCTGATTTTTTCCGTCGACTCGCTTTTTATCTTTCAAACGCGGTTCCGGCTGACGAAACTCCGGCTGACGAATGGCGGTCCTTACTGGAAAAAGCCAAAGCAGTCTGGCCGTTTAACGCGGAAGGCGCCGCAAACGCCGCAATAAGAACGGTCGATTACCTCGAACTGGTTCAGAGAAACGTTTACCAACCGCTCATTCTCGATTCCTGGCTGGACGATCTGGTACGAATTTTTGGAGGAGATCCTTCGCCGCTTCAAATCGCGCCGTGGGCGCTGAATCCAAATCCTTAGTCTTACGGCGGAAATCGACGCGAGTTCGTCTTTTTATTTCCCGACCCCGCGTTTTCAACGTTTAAAATTTCTTTTCAAAAAACTCCTTAAATTATCAAAAAATTTCCTCCCCCCCCTTGCGAAAAAAATTTTTTCGGCTATATTTATTCTCATCATTAGGAGTCGTAGCGCAACTGGTTAGCGCGTCGGCCTGTCACGCCGAAGGTTGCGGGTTCAAGTCCCGTCGACTTCGCTCGATTTCTCTTTTTATTCGGAGGGAGAAGTTTTGAAAAGGTTTCCGGATGTTGGAGTCGTAGCGCAACTGGTTAGCGCGTCGGCCTGTCACGCCGAAGGTTGCGGGT
>CAZWOV010000290.1:0-4140 GCA_964635645.1 uncultured Planctomycetaceae bacterium
CAATCGGAGCGGTTTTCATCTCTGGGAGATCGGAATTGACGGGAGCGGTTTGAAACAGTTGACGTTTCCGCCGGCGGATGAAGAACAGACGGTTGAAAAGTACTTTATTTATCCTTGTCAGACGCACTGGCTTCGCGACCCGGAGCAATATCCCGTCAAGTTTGGGGTTTATCAGCGTTGGACGGACGACATGCATCCCGCGTGGCTTCCGGACGGCGATATTGTTTTCATTTCAACGCGCTGTCAACACGGAATACTCTGCGACGGCAGCGACGTTCTTTCCGCAACGGTTCTCTATCGTCTGGATCCTGAGACCGGCGAGATGGAAAAACTGACGAATTCGTCGGTATCCGAGGCGAATCCGACGGTGTCGGAGGACGGCCGTATTGTCTATACGCGGTGGGAGTATGTGGACAAGGGCGGCTCGTGCGTAAAATGTCTCTGGTCGATGAAGCAGGACGGCACGGGAAGCAATGAGATTTACGGCAACGATATCGCGTCGCCGCCATCGATGATTCATCCCCGTCCAATTCCCGGTCATCCCCATCTTTACGTCGCGTCCGGTACGCCTCACTGTCCTCAGACTGGAGTTGGGACAATCATTCGGGTCGATACGCGGAAAGATACTCGTTCGACCGACGCAATGGAGGTTCTTACGCCGGAAACGGAGTGTTTGGGCGAGGGGGATTACCTTCATCCGCTTGTTTCGCCGGAAATTGCGGAAAAGGATCCGAAGATTCATAAACGCGGTCCGTGTTTTGCGGATCCGTTTCCGCTTGACGAGCGTCGTCTGCTCATGACGGCGATGCTTGATGGACGCGCCTTTTTCTATCGGCCGGACGGTTATGGAATTTATCTTTTCAACGGTCCTTCTGATTACGAACTTCTTTACCGCAGCGCGGGGACGGGGAGCTGGACTCCGACGCCGGTTCGCCCGCGCCCGGTTCCGCCGACGAACGTTTCCGTTCGTTCGCAGGAGCTTGCGCGGAAGACGTTTCATGGCCAGCCGCTTGCTCACTGTATCGCGACCGACGTTTACGCCGGACTGGAAAATGTGAAACGCGGCGCGGCGAAGTACATTCGAATCAACGAGCAGGTTCCCCGTCCGTGGAGCGCGCGCCGAATGTGGGGCGATGATTTTCGGAATAATCCCGGCGCCGACGAATATGACCAGCAGCATTCTCCGGTTTCCGCAACGCATCTTGGACTTCGCGTTCAATGGGGAATTGTTCCGGTGGAAGAGGACGGTTCCGCCAGCTTTTACGTACCGGCAGACCGAAATATTTTCTTTCAGGTACTGGATGAGAATTTTCAGGAACTTCAGCGCGAGCGCACGTATGTGAACTATCGTCCGGGCGAAACCCGAGCCTGCATTGGATGTCACGAGCGTCCGAACGCCGCGGTTGATTCTTCCCGGAGGAATTTTGGGTCGGTTTTGCCGGAAGCGTTGAGACGCGAGCCTTCCATGCCGGGGCCTCAGCCGGGAGAGGAAAGCGGCGCGCGGTGCATTGATTTCGTAAAGGACGTTCAGCCGATACTGGACGCGAAGTGCGTTTCCTGCCACGACGGAGACGAAAGCCGAATTACCGAAGGAAAAACGACGAAATTGGATTTACGCGGAATCCAGACTCCATTTTTTACCAGGTCCTACGAAAATCTTCTGGGGTTCCGCTGTTCGAGCGATACTTCTTATCCGCATTTGGCCCGACCGGAGGATGAATCGCTTGTGGGTATTGTGATACGGGAAATTCACCCCAAAGTTGGTAATGCGGAATATCTCCCGGCGGGAACGTTGGGTTCGACGACCGCGCCAATCGTAAAGAAACTGCGCGAAGGACATTACGGAGTTTGCCTGAGTCGGGAGGAAATGATTCGTTTTACGACGTGGATTGATTCCAATTGTCAGTTTTACGGAACGTACTGGGGCGCGAAAAACCTGCGGTTTAAAGATGTTCCCGGTTTCAGAGTTCCGGTTTCTTTCGACGAGGCGATAGGTCGCGAGGTTCCCGAAAAATAATGAATACTTACCAGATGAAAGAAACGCGCTTTTCTACTTTTCAGTTTTGGAGAAATTGATGAAATTTCAATATTTTTGTAATAATCGCGAGTTGAATCCGCAATCGGGACTGAATCGGGAACAGATTCTTTTTCTGCGTGAAAAATATGGTCGAAATGAAATAACGCCTCCTCAAAGAAAGGCGTGGTGGAAGGATTTGTTGGAAAAATTTAAAGATCCAACGATCATTATTCTTCTTGCGGCGGCATGTCTTGCGCTGGGAATATCCGCTGTGGAAAAATGGGGTCTTCACAATCCGGAAGCCAGTTTCTGGGATTCCATTGGAATTTTTCTGGCGATTGGACTGGCCACGCTGGTCGGTTTTTTTTCTGAAAGAAAGAGCGCCCGAGAGTTTGAACTTCTTAATAAAGTGAAAGAAGACATTACCGTAAAGACTCTTCGAGACGGGCAATTGACGGAAGTTCATATTGACGAACTGGTAGTCGGCGATATCCTGAAACTGGCAATCGGCGATAAGGCTCCAGCAGACGGCGTACTTTTTGAGACTTCAAATCTCATGGCCGAGCAGTCCATGATGACGGGCGAGTCGCTTCCCGTTCGAAAGACGGCTTACGTTCCAACACCCGAGCATGAAAGAATAGACCTTGATGACGAAGAGACGCTGTCGGCGTTTAATAATCTGGAAAATCCTTTTTTTATCGCTCGCGGTTCCATGATAGCAGACGGTTCCGGCTGGATGGTCGTTACGGCCGTCGGCGATAAAACGCAAATGGGTAAAATCGCGTCCGCTCTTTATGAAGAAAATAACGCGAATGAAACGCCTCTCACCCGAAAGTTGACTCGATTGGCGAAAACGATCAGCGGATTTGGCGTTGCGGGAGCAATGCTTATTTTTACGGTCATGAACGTTGAATTGCTTTTGAATTCTCCGTTGCTGAACTCGGCGGAGTTTTCGATTTTAACGTTTTGCTGTTTTGGCGCCTGCTCTGTGATTTTAGGCGGGATGAGCGTCTGTTTTCTCCTGCGTCCGTTCTTTCGGAGCATGGAGCTTGAGTTGAAATCCTGTTTCATGCGTTTTCTCTGTTTCATTCCGATGAACGTTATTGCGTTTACGTTATTGTTGGGAATTTACGGCGTGATGACCGCCGAGACGACGTCGGATCCCTCCTTTATTTCTGGAATGGATTTGCTTAACGGGACGCTTCTTGCGTTCGTTGTTGCCGTGACGGTTATCGTCGTGGCGGTTCCCGAGGGACTTCCGATGATGGTAACGGTTTCTCTGGCGTTGAATATGATGAAAATGGCCAGAGAGAACTGCCTTGTTCGCAAGCTCGTCGCGTCGGAAACGATTGGTTCTGCGACCGTCGTCTGTACGGATAAAACCGGGACGCTTACTCAAAACAAGATGACGCCGGTTTGGGGAACGCTTGGTACGAAAGTTTATTCGACGATCAGAGAAATGGCGGAGCTGCCGAACGATGAAAACTGGAACGCGATAACGGCCGGGATATCCGTCAACAGTTCGGCCTATCTTCATGAAGAGGAAACGCCGGAGGGCGTCCGAATTCTTTATGGAATTGGGAATCCTACCGAATGCGCTTTTCTCAAATTCCTTGATCAGAACGGGATTTCATATTCTGACATTCGAAACGGCTGGCATCCTTTGAGAGAACTTGGCCATAATTCTCAGCGTAAAATGTCGGCGGCGGCGGCTGAAAAGGATGGAAAAATCGTAACGTTTGTTAAGGGGGCGCCGGAACGGATTTTTATCCGTTGCGCGTCGATTCTGATTAATGGAAAACCGGAACCGATTGGAGATTATCTGGAATTTCTTGAGCGCGAGACGGCGAAAGCCGAGGCGAAGGCTTTGCGGATTCTGGCGTTTTGCGAAATGGAGGGCGACTGGGCGGACGACGAAGATTTGGATGAAATCGCGCGTGAACCCCGTGGAATTTTAACGGGAGTTCTTGGAATTGCGGATCCTGTCCGGGAAGAAGTTCCGGACGCCGTCGCGCATTGCCGTCGCGCCGGGATTGCGGTGAAAATGGTGACCGGGGATTCGCTTCCTACCGCGCTTGCGATTGCCCGCGAGTCTGGAATTTATTCCGGTTCCGAGGAAGAAC
>CAZWOV010000291.1:0-4125 GCA_964635645.1 uncultured Planctomycetaceae bacterium
GAAATAACGCAAGAGGAAAAACGGATTCGGCGACAGGAAATAAAAAAGGCTCACGTTACCGTAAGCCTCGTAATCGGGGCAACAGGACTTGAACCTGCGACCTTTTGACCCCCAGTCAAACGCGCTAGCCAGACTGCGCCATGCCCCGCCGATGATATGGAGTAAGGAAACTTACCCCCATCAACTGAATAAGATTATGCCACAAAATAAAAATATTTCAAGGACCACCCGCCTGATTTTTCTGTAATTTTTTGAAAATTTCCAAAATTCCAGTCTCTCCGGCGAAAATTTCCGAAGATTTAATTCCGTTTCCGCCTTTTTAGAGTTGGATTCTGTTTTGAGGGCGGTTTAAAATCGTAAAGCGGAAACCGTTTAAATGATTTCCGCTTTATTCCCGACGTTATTTTTTACGGCTTGCGGCGGAAGAGACCGCTGAAGGGGCCTTTGGTCGTGCCGTCGTCAAAATCGAGGTGCCAGTAACCGTCGTGCCATTCCAGCGTAACTTTACGCCATGCGTCCGGAACCTGCGGGTAAGGATAGTAGGGGCCAATGTACGGCCAGCAACCCGCGCCGTGGCGAAGCGGATACTGAACCGCCGCGGTATTCGGATAGGACGCGTAGGACGGCCAGGCCTTGCGCGGCATGTACGGTTCGTCGTAGCGCATCGCGGCGCCGCCGTTGGCGGGCATGGAGTACGCCTGAGAATTCACGGCCAGCGGAGTTCCGTTAGCGGCGGTGACGGACGTCGTACCGTAAGCGACGGGCTTTACCGTGACTCCGTAATTCGCCTGAATCGGACGCGGTTTGGCGCCCTGCGCCGAGGCTCTTTGAATGACGACGTCGTTGGACGCGGCGGCGGACTGTTCAAGTACCGACGGAGCGGAGTTTACGGCGGTCGTCGGCTGCGAACCCGTCCGATTCACCGGAACGCCGTTGACGGCAATCACTTCGTCGCTGATAATCTGTTCTTCATTAAGATCGGGAAGCTGGGCTGGACGGCGCGAAATGCTGCGCTGATAACCGGCAACCTGCTGAATCGAGGCGTCTTCAATCGCTTCTTTTTCTACTTCCAACTGATTGACGACTTTATTAACGCCCAGTTTTTCAATTTCAGACTGGATCGCTGAAATTTTTTCAACGCTGTCTACGACTCCCGTAAGCCAAACCGTTTCGTCTTGATACTTGAGGCCAATTTCACAGCCGTCGATCAGATTGTTCTCTTCCAGAACGCCGGCAATCTGTTCCGCCATTTCCTGATTGTCGCCAAACACCGTCATTGGAGACATGGCAACTGCGAGCAAAAGCGCTCCAAAACCAAATACACGTCGCATCCTGTTTTCCTCCAGTTTTTCTACCGTGCACTGCGCGGCGAATAAATCTGAGTCTTCTCAAAAAAACACCGCTTTTTTATTTTATTTAGATGATTCGTTTTGGTGAATAAATCATCATCTTTCTTCTAATCGCTTTTATCATCGGAATTTTTTCAATCCAAACTTCATGTCCTCTCTGTAACAATCCGTATTTTCTGTAAAAAACAATTCACTGGACGCGGCGCAAACAGAAAAACCGTAAAATTTACCCCATCTTCGCTAAATTGCAGGGCGGGGACAAAGGAATTTACCGCGGCGCGGAGCTTTTTCCGGTGGAATTTTTATCGGCTTATGGTAATTGAAAATTTTTTGTAGAATTTTTTATAAAATTTTTACCGGAAATAATCCGCGATTTTCTTTAAGACGGCCTCGAAAAACGCGGATTTCCCAACGTTGCGGCGCAAAAATCCCGTTTAAAAATATCGGACGTATCGTTCCGCCGCCCATTGGAGCGCGTTTTCCTCTGCGTTTCCCCCGCCGTCTGTCCGAGCGCGCCCTCTTTTCGCGACAAAAAATTTGAAAAATTTGAAAAAATACTTGACTATTATATATATATATATATAATAGTCTCTTATGCAGTTTGCCCGCGCTGATAGAAGCAAAAGGTAAGGTTTCATCATTTGATAATTTTCTATGATATTTAGAAATGGATTTGTTCTAACGGAGGTTTTACATTGAATCACACTTTAGGATACGACCGCTTTCCAGCGGTATTTTGGGACGCCGCCGACAAATACAAGTCGGAGCTTAGCAAACCGATGGAATTGAAAAGGATTCACAGTATTATTGAATCCATGAACGTAAAAGGAGGAGAAATCTGATGACTGGAGATGAACGTATTTTTGAAATTCTGGAAAACCCAATGCCGTTTCTGGCTAAAAGGATTGCCGGAAAACTGGCGGGACCAATCGTCGATATTCTAAAAAAGAGGTTCTGCGATGGAAAAACGGCGGTTATAATACCTTAGACAATATGAAGTACGGAGTTGAATGGGAAATAAAAAATTATCTGTTAAGCGAAGCGGGGAAATCTGAGATTTGCGGCGCGGTCGCACAATGGCTCGGAGACGCGGTAGGCGACAAACTGGATATGAGTCTTTCCAGGATTGCCAGGGACAAGGCGTATCGTATCATTCTGGCGCCATTCGAGAGTTATTCAAAGGGATAAGGATTGACGGCGGCGAGATCTCTGTTCCGGAAATAGGAGGAGGAATTGAGGGAATAGTAAAAGGAACAATCGAAGAGATTTTGATTAAATTTTTGCCCGTTAACATAGTGGGTCTGACGTTAATTATTTTGTTCGCCATTAAGCCCATCGTTGACGTTGTCTCAGGCGTTATTGTAGGGATTGTTTTGGGGCTGCTGGGCGTTATTCCTGGCGGGTCTGCGATTCTTGCCGCAATTGTTGGTATCCCGATGGGGCGCCCTATGGTGGAAAGAAGGAAGAGTGAATTTATAGAATTTATAAATAAGGTCAGCTCTTACGACTTGCCTATGTTGGTTCGCAACGCGGTTGCCGAGCAAAGAATTAAAGACACGATTTATCAGGAAACCCGCGACTTGAGCGATACGATTGCCAATAGATTAATATCAAACAGCGTCTTTAGGAACAAGTTGCCGCGGGAGCTTTCCAGCTGTTTGCAGAAAATCGTGAAAGCGCTGACGGATCAAATGTTTCTTAAATTTACTCGATAGCCGCTTGATTTGAAACTTTAAACCGCGGGCGGGCGCCCGCGGTTCCAGATACGTTTTTAAGGGGAAAAAATATGTTTGACGGTTTTTTTGATTGGGACGATACGGGTTTCGATTCGGAAGAATTGAACGAGTCGGAGGATTGGAACTCTGAAGAAGGCGAAAACTCCGAGGATGGCGGGAACTCCGACGAGGAACGCGACGAAACTGAAGCGAACGGCGAGGGAGATGGAAGTTCCCGGATTTCTTTTGGATTGGCTGGACGTTGTCATATTTGCAATTGTAAAGAATATATGCCCGGCTCTGGCGATATATGCAGAAATTGCTGCCATCATAGAGATCGTCACTGATGAAAATATGAGATTAACGTCTGTCGGGCGTCGGGAATGAGAGAGGAGAAGGAGAGTAGAAAAGAAACCGGAGGAAAGAATTTTTCCTCCGGTTTTTTAGAATGCGCGGTTGGTTTTCGGGAAAGGATCAGGATCATGAACATCCGCTTGTGGAGCCGCAGACGTGGCAGAGGTAACAGCTTCCGTTGCGGACCATGACGGAACCGCAGGAACTGCACGTCGGCGCGTCGTCCTGGAACCCTTCGAACATTTTGACCCGATCCGCGTTCAGGTCAACGTCCCGATCCTCCGTAAGCGTTGCGGAGGCGAGAGTCATGTTCTCGACCGCGTTTTTTCCCGTGGAAGATTCAATCAGGTTTTTAGGCGAATTTCCGCTGCGTCGGGAGTAAAATTTGCGGAGTTCTTCTTCAAAGCGCGTTTTTTTACGCGGACCACCTTCCGGCTGAGCGGGAATTTCTTCACGGCAGCCGTGAGTATGTTCTTCTCTCATTTCCGTAAAGAAATTCTGTTTATCCGTCGGAATGGAGTCGGCCGTCGGCGTCGGAGATCCCCATTCCGCAATTGTTTCGGAAATGGCAACCGCGCCTGCCGATTCGTTTTGGGCTTCTTCCTGAAAGGAACGTCCGCCCGACGCCGGAGATGACGCGGCGGCGTCGGAATCTGCCGAATGCGGGAGCCGCGGAGTCTGCTTTGGAGAGGAGAAACCGGTTCCTT
>CAZWOV010000292.1:0-4124 GCA_964635645.1 uncultured Planctomycetaceae bacterium
CCGGAGAAAGTTGCGTCGGGTAGCGAGGAGAAACCGGACGCCGTCCTGTTTGGTTTTTGCAACTGGTCGGAGAAAGAGACGCTTTGCATAGAAAAAAGCGCGGAACCGCTTGGTTTGGAGCCAGAGGCGCGGTACGCGGGCTTTGATTTTTGGGGCGACTGTTTCGTTTCGCCGTTCCGGGGAAATTTGAAATGCGAACTTCCAGGCGGTTCCTGCCGGATTATTTCTCTTGTTCGACTTGGGGAAGAACCGCGGCTGGTCAGTACGAACCGTCATGTCGTCAGTCCTCTTTTTGAAGTGAAAAATGTGAAGTGGGACTCGGAGAAACTTACGCTTTCAGGCGCGAGCTCCGTTGTGGCGAACGATCCGTACGAGTTGCGGTTTATTCTTCCGGGCGGCATGAAACCCACTGGAGTTTCCGTTTCGGAGAAGACGCAGAGTCCAGCGGAAACGATTGCGGATGGGAGAACTCTCCGCGTTCGTTTTACCTGTGAAAAATCAGGAGACGTAAACTGGTCGATAGCGTTTGAACCTGGCGAAGACGTTGTCGCGCCTGCAATAAAACCGCAGAATTTAACCGGGAAATCTACCTATGGCGAGATTTGTCTTAAGTGGGACAATACGCGGAATTTTGGGTTTCTTTTGACAAAAACATACCTGAATGGAGACCAGAAACGCTTTACGCTTACAGAGAATTTCTTTACCGATTTTGATGTGAAGATGGACGAGTCGTATGTTTATCAACTTCAGGCAAAAGGGTGGAACGGCGATTTTTCTCCTGTCGTTGAAGTGCGAATCGCCATGCCGAAAACAATCGTTTTGCCGTCTCCTCCTCTCGCTCCGGAAGTGAATATTGCGGATTTGAAACCGGTGAAGTCAAGTACTCAGTGGGGGACTGTTCAGACAAATCGTTCAGTTGGCGGTCATCCGCTGAAATTGAATGGAAAAGTATTTGAGAAGGGGGTCGGCGTTCATGCCGCGGCGAATCTGACGTACGCAGTTCCGGAAGGGATGAAACGATTCACGGCAATTGTTGGGCTTGACGATTTTCATAAAGCGGATCCGCGCAGATCGGTTACTGTTAAAATCTGGACGGACGTTTGCGAGATGGGAGAACCGCAGGTCCTTGCGGCGGAATCTCCGCTTTTGAGTAATTCGACGGTTAACGTCTGGTATTTTGACTTGCTTCTGGATCGGCGGGTGAAACAGATTCGGCTTGAGGCGGACCCTACGGACGACGGGATTCATTGCGACCATGTGGATTGGGTTGAGAGCGGTTTCTCGAAAGAATGACTTTCTTCAAAGCGAGAGCGTTCATTTGTGAAAAATGAACGCTCCTGGTAATTTAGTGAAGAAAAAAGTTTTCAGCTTATTGCCATGCCGGATAGGAGCCGAGGACGGCGAGTTTGGCGTTTTTCTTTTCAAGAGCCGAAAGCGCGCGGCGTATCTTCATTTGAGTTCGATGGCCCTCCATATCGACGAAAAAAAGATATTTCCCCGATTCTTTCGGCATGGGGAAGGATTCAATCCATGTCAGGTTAATTCGGTTTTTTTTGAAAATAGCCATTGCGTCGGCGAGAGCGCCAGCCTGATGCGGCAGTTCAAACATTAACATCGTTTTGTCGCGAGTCGTTTTCGAAGCGTCTTCTTTTCCCAGAATGACGAAACGGGTAACGTTAAATCGAGAATCTTCAATTTCGGGCGCCAGAACTTCCAGACCGTACGCTTTTGCGGCCAGGATGCTTGCGATCGCCGCGGAAGAGGGCGTTTCCTTTGCGATTTGCGCCGCGGCAGAGGTGCTTGTCGTTTCTTCCAGAGCTACTCCGGGCAGGTGTTTGGCCAACCAGTGGCGGCATTGAGAAATCGCCTGCGGTTTACTGAATACGGTTTTGATTTCAGCTCGTTCGCACGTTCCCATTAAGGCGTGGTGGATAGGAAGATTTACTTCGCCGCAGATTTGAATATGCGCGCGCGTGAATTGTTCCAGGGCGTCGACGACTCGGCCGTCGGTTGAATTTTCAACGGGTACGACTCCGAAATCGCATTGATTTTGTTCTACTTCTTCAAATACGCTGCCGATAGAAGCTACCGGCGCAAAAGACGGTCCCGTTCCGAAAAATTTCAACGCGGCCTGATGCGTGAAGCTGAACTGCGGGCCGAGAAACGCAATTCGTCTGGGACGAATCAACTCGTCGCAAAGCGAATGGACGTCGTGCAGAATACTTTCTTTGTCTTGCCGGTCTAGGAGCGATTTTCCCGCGTTGATTTTTCTGTCGGCTACGATATTGGCGCGGACCTCAATCAGACGCATAATTTCAGCGTCGATTTTTTTCAGCTTTTTTTGCTTTTCCTCTTCGCCTGAAAGATTGAGAAGAGGCGTTTTCGTATCTGTTTTTTGCGGCGAAGCGTTAACGTTGGCGTCGGAGGGAGACGCGGCGGATGTTTCTTTTTTCATTTTTTGACTTTAGAAAAGACTTCGTAAAGGGTAATTTGTTAATTCAGGGGCCTAAAATTGGAACGGCTGTTTTTTTATCTGCTGTGAACAAAAAAACGCCAGGTCGGCGAGCCGAAACGGTTTGGGGAACATTGCGCGCGCGCCGTTTTTTTTGAGGAAACGCCACTCTTCAACTCTTGGAAATTCAGTAAATGCGATAACGAGGGACTGCGGAACGCGTTTTTGTATCGCATAAAACTTTTCGATCGTGGTTTGGGAAAAATCCGGGAAGTCGAAAAAAATAATATTCGCGCATTTGTCTTTTTTTCGGTGATTTTCCGCGTTTTCTTCAATTGCGGGCAACGAATCGTTTTGCCACGAACCGAGTATCCGGCAAGAGGACTCTTGGGAAAATGTTCGCAGACAGAAATCACGCAAAAGAATAAATTGGTCAAAATCATCGCTTTCAATCCAGATGTTCAATGACGGCAGGTCTGTTGAATAATCGGAATGATCTTCGATCGAATTTTTTTTCACGTTGAAGATTTTCTGTTTTTCTTCCCGTTGATACTCAAAAAGGAATCGCTGTTCCGGAAGGGTTTCAGGCGGAAGCGACCAGACGCTGGCCCATCCGTTCTCAAGAGCGAAAGTTTCCAACGGCAACATTGCGCAGAGGTCAAACCACGAAACGGCGTGAACGCCGGGAAGAGGGCAACCGTTTCGCGCCTCTCCTTCGCACCAGGAACCGAGAACCGCGAGGAGGGGAGATAGCGGAAAACGTCTCCGGACGGCCTGAACATGGGCGCTTGAAAATTCTCCGGACCATGAACGAAGAAAAAGAACCAGGGCTGGATAAAAATCGGTATTTGGGAGGATGAAGGACGATTGAGGCTCGGAAAGCCGAAAATCCGGATCTTCCGCGAAAAAGAAGTGTTTTTTCGCGGTTTCATTTAGATTTTCCCACAAAAAACGGAATTCTTCAGGTTCGGGATTTCCCAAAATGAGAAAATAAGGAATTTGCGTTTTGGGATGAAGAAACACGCTTTTTTTCACAGAATCAAACGATTGGACGTTGGATTCCGGTATTGCGCTGGACATTCGGTTTCCTCCATGACGTATTTGCGAGCGGCTTCTCCATAAATACTCGTTTGGAGAAAATATTTATTTCACTCGTCTTATTTATTTTATCAGAAAAAAATTTTTTTTCAACGCCCTCGATTCTGTTTTTTGAAAGTATTCGCGCTATCCCTTGACATTTTTTCTTTGTCAGGTAAAATAAAATTCTTATGCGGGAGAAAATTTCAGTGTTTTTCGTAACGAAACAATTTTGAAACTTCTCGCCTGATATTCAAAAATAAACTTTTCATCCAGAAAGGGAATTTGAAATGGGAAAAGCTCTTCAAATTAATTCAGATAATTTCGTGAATGAGGTTTTGGAATATCCGGGAGTCGTACTTGTGGATTTCTGGGGACCGGGGTGTGCGCCATGCCGCGCATTGGCGCCTGTTATGGATGCGATTGCGGAGGCAAACGAGGGAGTTGCGAAGGTCGTAAAAGTCGATATCGCCGAGTCGGACGACGTTGCGAACCATTACGGAATTACGACAATTCCGACGATTCTTGTTTTTAAAAACGGCGACTTGATTGATCAGCTTATGGGCGTTCAGTCTAAAGCGCGTCTTCAGGCGAT
>CAZWOV010000293.1:0-4092 GCA_964635645.1 uncultured Planctomycetaceae bacterium
AAACAATCCTGGACGCGCTGGTATCAGCAGCAAAGCGGCGAAAACGGATCGAACATTCGTTCCCAATAATTATGTTTCACGTGAAATCACGCTGTTTCTCAAATGAAGCAGTTTAAACAGTGATAAGACGCCCGTTTAAATTGATATTGTTTCCCAATACATCACAAGCCAACGCGGGCGTCGCCTATTTTACCCAATTTACCCACCTGATGCCAAATCAAAGCAATAACAAATTCAATTCAAACAACAATCTTTATTTTATCTAAAATTCCGAGATTCAAAAGTCGCGTATTCATCCTATTTTTACCATTTAAAAACAACGCTCAAATTTCTAAAAAATATTTTTAAATTTCCGAAAAAATATTAAAGTTTTCCGCTGGGGAGTCTTGCAAAAAATTTGAAATTGTTTTATACTCTACGAATATGAAAATTTGGGGGAGTACGTTGCGATACGAATTTTCGCTCGACGCTAAAGAGCAGATACGTCAAACAATTAATATTGTTGATTTAATTGGCGAATATATTCAGTTGACGCCCAAAGGTCGAATGTACGTTGGTCTTTGTCCCTGGCATAATGATTCCAAACCAAGTCTCCAGGTTGACCCGGAACGGCAGACTTTTCGGTGTTGGGTATGCGCAGACGGCGGAGACATTTTTTCCTTCATAATGAAGATGGAGAACGTATCGTTTCCCGAAGCACTCCAAATGCTTGCAGATCGGGCGGGAATCGACGTTCCCAAGCCGACGCGACGCAGAGAGAAATTTCACACGGCCGAAAGTTCGACGGCTAAAGAATATTTCTCAGGCTCATACCCAATTGAAAATCAGGGAAAAGAAGCGACTTCCACTTCAAATTCCAGTAAAAAGCAACTTCATGAAGCGGCATATTGGGCGGAGATGCAATATCATGAATGTTTTCAAAATCTTCCGAAGGCGCATCCGGCCAGGATTTACCTTAACGAACGCGGTATTTCGGCGGAAAATGCGTCCAAATTTCATATAGGTTTCGCTCCGGACAGCTGGAATTGGCTTGAAACCCGTACGAACAAAAATCGCAATCTTCTCAAGGATTTGCAGACAACTGGATATTTAGGTTATTCAGAAGAACGCAAATCCTATTACGAACGATTTCGAGGAAGACTTCTTTTTCCAATTCACGATTCGCAAGGACGCAGCGTAGGAATCGGCGGTCGAGTGATTCCCGGCGTCGCGACGTTGAATGAAGGAGCCAAATACCTGAACACGCCGGAGACTCCGCTTTTTTCAAAGCATCGTCTTCTTTATGGTCTGGATTTGGCGCGTCCGTTTATTCATCAGAAAAAACGCGTGTTGGTAATGGAAGGATACACGGACGCAATCATCGCTCACCAATATGGTTTTACCGAATCGGTAGCCGTACTTGGCACGGCGTTAGGAGTCGATCATATTCGAATTCTGAAACGCCTTACGGATAACATATACCTAATCCTTGACGGAGACGAGGCGGGGCAAAAACGCGCGTCGCAGGTATTGGAGCTTTTTGTTTCAGAAAAAGTAGACGTTCGAATCGTAACGCTTCCGGATGAAAACGATCCAGCGGAATATCTGGCGGAATGCGGCGCGAAGAAGTTTGAAAACCTCATTCAGACACGCTCTAACGACGCGCTGACGCACGCCTTCCTTATTCACACGAAAGAGCTGGACTTCAATAATATCCATCAGTCGGAGCAGGCTCTCGACAAATTACTTGGTTTGATTGCCAGCGGAGTAACGCAAATAAATTCGAAAACGCCGGGAACGCTTTCATTTCGTGAAGAAAAGATGCTTCAGCAACTTGCGTTTTCATTTTCAATTTCAGAAGAATTTTTACGTCGCCGCCTTCGCGAGATCCTGGATAAAGCGCACTACACGGCCTTTATGCGCGAGTCGTGGCAACAAAAACGCGATCGGTTAAAAGAAATCGGCGCCGCGCAAACAGCCGAGCCCGAGCAGAGGAGTCAGGCGGATTTTTTATCAGGAAAAGACGAATCGGAGGCATATGCCGGAGACGAGGAGACGTTTTTCGACGATTCGTTTGAACCTGAAGAATCCGTCTCGTTTTCCCCGAACCATAATTCCGACGAAAACGAAACGTCGGATGAATACGACTATGCGTCTGAACCGGGGCTTTTAACGCAGGAATCGTTTGAAGCTCATGCAGATGAAATAAATTGGGAGATATTCGGCAAACTTAACGTCTGGGAAAAGGAGATCGTAGAAATCCTTTTAGCATGGCCTGAAGTTTTACCAGAGGTGAGAAGCCGGACGGCTCCGGAACGATTTCAATACGTTCCAGCACGAGAACTTTTTTTACGCATGTGCGAAATGGCGGACGATGGAATGACCCCCGCCTTTAATCAGGTTATTGTTTCGTTTGAATCAGCCGCAATGAAACGTTGGTTAATCCAGACGGAAGCGTCTTCCATCTGGAATCGCGAGCACAAAACAAAAGAGGACGTTTTAAAACTGTTAGACCAGATAATGGAAAGTTTTGGACAGTTTCAAATTAAAAGCCGTAAACCGCAGGATATTTTTGTATTTCATTCCTCGGGTTTAAATCGTGAACAAAAATTAGATTTGCTTGACCAGTTAATTCAGGAAAAGCAGCGTAAAGTCGGTTTTCATTCCGACGATCATGAAACCAAGGATCAGCATTAAGCGGATCCGCGTCAATAAACAGAAATGTCGGCCGTATTCGTCTGGGGCAGAGTCATTGACAAAACGGCGCAACGACACTTTTGATTGGAACTCAAATGTATCACGGAAGATACAAGGAGAAAAATATGAATCTGTTTGACGAAGAAGTTCAGCCATTGCTCAAACGTGGTAAACAGCGCGGGTATTTGACATTCAGCGAAATCCAACAGTATTTTGCGTCTTCGAATATCAGCAGACCAGACGTCCAGGAATTGATCGTTCAGTTTGAAAAAACAGGTATTGTTCTTCTTGAAAAAGCCGCAAGTCCTAATATCTATCAAAATTCGATAACCGCCATGGAGGAAATAGATTATTCAGACGAATACTCTAACGAGACGCGCGGACATTCCAGGCTTCGAGATGAAGACGACTACTATGACACGGAAGACGAGCATTTCTTCATGCCGGAAATACCGGAAGAACAACCGATACGTTCCGGTATCGATCCAGTCAGAACGTACATGTCTCAGATGGCGGAAATCCCACTTCTTTCACGCGAGAAAGAGACGGCGCTTGCTCGAAAGATCGAGCGATTGCGTAAAAAATTCCGTTGCGCAACGTTGAACAGTTTCGTGGCGATGCGAAACTCCATAAATACCTTAAAAAAAGTTCATCGGCATTCCCTTTCTTTTGACCGCACAATCAAAGTTTCCATGACGGAAGACCTCCGCAAGGAACAAATCATGTCGCGGATGCCGGAAAATCTGGCGACGCTCGACGCGCTTTCCCGCCGCAGTACGCAGTGTTTCAAAGTAATGATTTCTCGCAAGGCTTCCGCGTCCGCTAAATATCGTGCGCGTCAACAATTTCTGAATTCCCGCCGTAAGATGGTTTACCTGGTAGAAGAATTAAGTCTTCGTACCCGCCGCATCCGCAATTCGATGCAACGGTTGGAGCAGCTTGCCAAACAAATGATAACGTTGAAACAGGAGCTTCACGACCCCAATCTTTCTCCGATTTTACGCCGTCAAAAACGTCTTCGACTCTATCAGTTAATGATGATCACTCACGACAGTCCTGAAGGAATGAAACGGCGCGTAGCAACAATAAAAAAATACCATGCCGAATATGAAAACGCCAAAAGCGAGCTTTCCTGCGGCAACCTTCGTTTGGTCGTTTCCGTCGCCAAAAAATATCGCAATCGCGGTTTAAGTTTTCTTGATCTGATTCAGGAAGGCAATACCGGTTTAATGCGAGCCGTCGACAAATATGAATATCGTCGCGGCAACAAGTTTTCGACATACGCGACCTGGTGGATTCGCCAGGCAATTACGCGCGCTATTTCCGATCAGTCCAAAATCATTCGAATTCCCGTTCATATGATAGATCTGATGACTAAAATGAAACACTCCAGTTCGCGTCTTCAGCAGGAACTTG
>CAZWOV010000294.1:0-4091 GCA_964635645.1 uncultured Planctomycetaceae bacterium
CGCACCCACCTATACACGCCATCAGCGCGCCCCCAACACCCGAGTTCATAAAAAGTCCCCGCTTTGCGCACGCGCTTTTTGCGCTTAATGTCAGAAACTACCGCTTTTCGGCTCATCTTTTTGCTCTCCTTCCGTCCAAAAAATTCAGACGGTCTGAATTTTTCGTGATTTTTGGGAAGAAAACAAAACACACACAAAAATCAAAAAGCCTTTATTTTACGGCGTTTCCCGTGTATTACCCTCTAGGGGAGTCGAACCCCTGTACTAGGACTGAGAATCCTATGTCCTGGGCCACTAGACGAAGAGGGCCTAAATATCGAATGAATTGCATTCTTTATTATGTTTGATAGAATACCATATTTTTCATTTTAGTCAATGGGGGGATGGGCTTTTTTTCTCCATTTTTTTAAATTTTTCGGTTCTCGGCGGCGGGCGTTAAGACGCCTCCGGGAACCGATTGGAAATTCACGGCCTCAAAGCGCGTTTGAAATTATGAATCGTTTCAGCGAACGCGCGTCTCCATTGAACGGGCCTGGCCGTCTGCGTCCGTCCATGAAATACGGTACAGACCTTTGAATCCGCGGAAATTCAGCGTCGGGGACGAAGTTTCCGCCTTCTGGGAAAATCGGGTTTTCCACTCGTCGTTGATAAGCCGATTCAGAGCGTAGTAGGAAGGTTTCGGCTGCGCGTCGCGCGTAAGAATTCCGGAAGTGGTCGGTTCTCCCGGCGCTCCGCAATCGTCCACAACGTTCCACCAGGTAATCCCCATCATGTTGGGAATGGAGAACCACATGCGGTAGAGATTTCGAGCGACAATCGCCTGAATGTCGCGGCCGACGGAATCGTCGTTCGGAGCGGTAATCGTAATTTCGCTCAAATGAATCGGCAATCCCGTCTGACTGAGGGTCTGCATGGTGTTCCAGATCTGCGCGGGAGTCTGAATCTCTTTTCCTTTCGCAATGTCCAGCGTTTGCTGCGGATTGAAGAGGTGCATCTGGGAGCCGATAATATCAATTTTGCAGCCGGCGGCCATGAGGGCCTTCGTCTGATCGGCGTAGTTCTGGTTGTTCGCGTAGTCGTTAATATTCAGCTTAACGGACTCGGGCAGAACGTCCTGAGCGGTGAGAAACGCGCGGAGAGGATAGTCGGCGGGCATAAGGCCGTAGGCGCTTTTCATGACTTTCTCGCCGGTCTTTACGGAGCCGTGAAAATCAACGGAACTTTCGTTGACGACGTCCCAGCTGTCTACGCGGTCCCCGTAATGGTTGGCCAGGATACGGACGCGTTCAAACATCCGGCGATCGTATTCCTGAATATAGTTCTTTCCCATGGCAAAAATTTCGTCAGTGGAGAGCTCGTAGAGTTTTTTACGGTCCACGCCTAATTTTGCCTTTTCCTCGGGGGTCGCGAAATTTTCCCAGACCCAGTCGGGATGCTGCCAGGTTCGATTTCCCCAAACCATCGGATGTCCATGAATCCGGATTCCCTTCGCTTTGCAGAACTCTACGCACTGATCGCTGGCGGGACGGCGCCAATGCGGCTGATTTTTCGGATCGGCGCATTGATTCCAGAACGCTTCCGTATCGCGTTCTTCCGTCTTGAAACGCGGTTTATCCGGTTCAAGCTCAAACTTTTTCCAGTAAAACGCAACCGTCGCAGAATTAAAGAGCGCGCCGTAAAGACTTTCATAACGCGCGTTCCGGTCGCTGGTTCCGAGCTGTTTGAAGTTAAAAATATGCGCTCCGAAAATAAAGTCATGGGAAATCTGCTCAACCTGAATATCCGTGCCGGGCCGAACGTTTTCCAGCGTCACGCTCGCGTCGGCCTTGCGGTATTTCTCGATTCTCGCGTCAATCTCCTTCTGAACGCCATCGTTCCAGATTTCATAGTATCGGGCGCTCATGACGGCGGGGTCCGGCGCATTGGGAGCGGGAGCGTCGGCAAAAGCTCCAACGCTGAAAAACACAACGGCGCCGCAGAGCAGAACGCTCCGAACGCCGCGGGATAATAAAGTAAAACGACAGGATCGCATAAAAACTCCTTTTACCTTACGATTCAACGGGAATCAACCCGTCGGGCAGGAAAAAACCAATTAAACGATAAACGGAAGAATTGCTTTTAACTACATTCTCCGCAATATATTTTAACACACGCGGAGCGTCTTTTCAAGGCGCGGCGTCTCCAGACAGGCAAAAAAAGAAAGTTTTTCTGCTTAAACGCGCTCTTTTCCACGGGAAACCCTGAAAATTCCGTACGCGCTCCCGTTAATTGATGAAATGGATGAAAATAAAAAAACTCGTTTCCTACCAAATTCCATTCGATTTTCAGAGATTGAGGCGCGTCCCGCTTTTCAAATTCCCCGCGTTTCGTCCCCGTACCGCCGCGCGGTCCAGAACAGACGGGGACCCGCGACTGAATTGATTCAACGCCTTGAATCCTCCATATCGGGCCCGCCTCCGAATTACAGGAACCACGCGGAGCAAAACCAGGAATGGCGCCGATTCTGAACTGCGGGAACTGACGGAGCGAAATCAGAAATTGCCAGATTCCAAACGCGGGCCAAAGCCCCAATACGCAAAGGACGCGGCGGCAAAAGGGACTGCCTTCTTCATATGAAACTCCAAACGCCGAGTACCTGACGTGATTTTTCTCTCGCCTTTTTAACGGCTTTGAATAAACGCGGAAAATTTTAAAATAAATTTCAGGTCCCCCCTTGAATATTTTTGTATTAATTGATACAATAAGATTTGGCGATTGTTCGCCGTTTATATTTCAAGTTTACAAAAATGTTGATAAAACAAATCAGTTTTCGGATAAATTGCGACCCCATTTTTCAGAAAATGGGTTTTGAGGGAGATTGATTTGTCAGGTCAGCTACTCCTGATTCTGTATATGCGTACAAACAGTATGCGTATGCCTGTCTGTGTATGCGTATACGTTGTTTTTGTGCAATAATATACGTCGGGAGCGCTGATCCTGTTTGTTGTTCACTACGCTCTGTCGCAAGAGTATCCGATACGGCAATTCAGGTTTCAGCGCTTCCGACGTATTCGTCTGTAAGTTCTGCGCGATTTGCCAGCGTCTTCATTCTTGTACCACTGACAATTTTATATTTTTTACAAAACATGAGGTTTTATCATGGCTGAATCGCGCAGCTCTAATGGTCTGGGAATCGTTTCTTTGGTATTTGGTATTCTGGCGCTCTTAATCTGCTGGGTTCCATTTGTGGGCATCCTTGCGGCTCCCCTCTCGGTACTGGGGATATTTCTTGGAGTTATTGGACTTATCGTCGGTATCGTAGTCGGGAAATGGGAAGTGGGAACGTCTATTGCCGGATTCATTCTCTCATCTTTAGCGCTTTTTTTCTGCCTGTGCATGACGTTTGCCACCGGCGTAGCTTTGACAGAAATCGACAAGGCGATAAACGAGGCCAGTCAGCAGCAGGAAGAGTCCCAGGCTGAATTGGAAGAAAAAGACGAAAATATGGAGCAAGATCAATAATTTATTATTGACGCCTTCGCTTCATACATGAAAGAACATGGGAGCAACTTATGTTTTGCAGAGTTTGCGGTCAACAGGTCAATAACAATGCCGTCGTTTGTCTGAATTGCGGGCACGACCCGCGAAACGGAGAAAATTTTTGTCCCAATTGCGGCCAGTATTGCGGCGCTAACCTTACAAGGACGGCGCCGGTTCCAGAAACGTTTCGTCAACCCGCGCCTTGTAAGTACAAAAAGGAAAAATTCCTAGCTCTACTTTTAGCGTTTTTTTTGGGCTCACTAGGCCTCCATTGTTTTTACCTGGACAATTCGAATAAAGGCGTTACGATGCTTCTTATCACGATATTGTTAGCTCCCATGCTCATGATTGGGCCGTTGATTACGTTCGCCTGGTCGTTACTTGATTTTATTCGTATTGCGTTTATGTCCAACGCAAGATTTGAACGTTTCGTTGAGAATAAAGAATGGTAAACGCGAACTCTCGCGCGTCGGAAACCGTATCTCATTTCCGCAGTTCGGCCGCCCGCGTTTCCAGCTTCTCGGCGCCCGGCCGGTAAAATGGAGTATGGCGGAGCGTTTCCTCCGGAACAG
>CAZWOV010000295.1:0-4078 GCA_964635645.1 uncultured Planctomycetaceae bacterium
CGTTCCCGAATCCGTATTGCTAACCAGACGCATTCCCGACCAGTAACCGTTCCCCTGACAGGCAATCATTCCGTTTCGCGCGCCATTCCCGCCAAGCTCCGATCCCTGGCCAAAAGAACGAAAACGAACCTCTACCGTAAATGCGCGGCAAACAGGCTCCCGCGCCTCGTCCAGAGCTTTGAACAATTCTACGGGTTTACCTGAAAGCGACGAATTATCAAGCGAAACAAAACGTACTCCATCCGTCGATACGGATTCTTTCCACGGAGTCTCTCCCCGACGTTTCATTGTCTCGGACGTAACGTCGCCGTCCTGAATAAAACTTTCCTGCGCAAAACAGGCTTTAAGTCCCTCGGACGACTTCACGTTTTCCAGGTGTTTTTGCCACAGCGCGTTTCCATCGGCCGACAGAACGGCGCACGGCAGAAAAAAAACGGCCGAAAGAATACAGAAAAAACGTGAAAAAAAGTCTCCAGAGAAACATTTTCCAAATGAAGATAAACGATTCTTTGTCATGGAACAACTTTCTGTAAAATAAGGAGAATAATCAAAGAAATCTTGAAAACGTCCGGGCGTAATTTTACGTTTTTACTCTGAATCGCCGACTTTTCAAGTCTCAGTTCAAATCTTTAACCGATTAACGACTTCTTCTCATCACAACAAAAAAACTTCGGAACGTCCAATACGCGCTCCGAAGTCTGATTCCGGACCGAACGGTAATACTCCGCCAAATCCTACTTAATAATTCCCTCAAGATCAATAACGGAGAGCGTGCAGTACTCGTCGTGGCCGGTATTCACATGAGGCGGACCGGGAACGTTATCGAAATTTGAAATAATTAACTGTTTGCCGCGAAGAATGACTCCGGCAGGCTGGTCAATGGAACCGTCAAGACCATCCGTGTCGCCGTTCTGAGCAATGACGCGAATCTTACCGTTTTCATCAACGTCAAGAATCGCGTTCCTCGAAAAATCGCAGACGTAAATATGACCGTTTTCCTTATCGTAGAAAAGTCCGTCGTTTGTCAGCATTTCCGGTCCCTGCGCAAAAGGCTCCGGCTGCGAAGCTTTACCGTCTTTGTCGAACGTAATTTTATCAATCGTCCCTTCGCCAAAATTTCCAACGTAAAGCTCGCCGTTGTTGCCAAAGCAGATACCGTCAATACCATACGGAATTTTCGTCGTACGGAATAACGCGATAATTTCCGGATCATTTACCGTATTGCCAACTTTGACGTTCCGCGCGTCAAGCGGAAAACGATAGACGGCGGAAACGATCGTATCGCCTTCTTTCGCCAGCATACTGTGAGAAACATAAATCCAACCGTCGCGAATCTTCACGTCGTTCGGATGCGTCAGATTAAACGCGACGACTTCGGCCCCAACGGGACGTTTATCTTTTACGAGAATACGCAGAACGCGGCCGTATGGAAAATTCTCGTCGGCTGAAAACGGATCCGCATACCAGCCCGGATTATCGACGACGTAAAGATTGCCATCAGGACCAAATTCCATCCCCATCGGTCCAGACTGCGCGGACAGCTTGCCGGGTTCCGTCGAAATCGAGTACGCGGGATTGGATGGAAAAACGCCCCAGAGACGAACGTCGTTTTGCTCATTAATACTCAGAATTATTCGCGGCATCGCAGGATCCGCATAATTCGGACACGAAAGAAGCATGTCGCCCCACGGCGCGTGGCAGAAAGTATCCGGCGTTACGCAGAATTCTTTTGGAAGAACGGCGAAAAGCCTGGCTTTTGTCAGCGGAGCGGCGGGCGGCGGAGCGGTTTCCGGAGCTACGGCCTGAACTGTTTCCGAGACGAGCGACGGAGCGGCTGCCGGAGCTGGGGACTCCTGCGCCTGGACCGCAAGAGGAAACGTTAAGCCAAAGGCAAGACTAACCCAAAGAAAGGTTTTTTTCATGAATTTCTCCTTCATCTAAAACGAGAAAACTCTCGAAATTTCGCAGGTACAAAATAATTTAAAATTTATCCTTACCGGTAATTATATCAAAAATTTTCCAGATACGCAAGACAGGAGAAAGAGGTTTTCCCCTTTTTTCAAAAAGATTTCCGAATAAAAAACCTTTATTCCATTAAAACAATTAAGGAGAAAGACGCTTCCGAATCTTTCTCCTTATCAAAATAGAAATCGGTAATCAATTTTCAGCGGTCAAACGTTGCCGTTAATACCAAAAACCTGTTGAAGCTCGATATTCGGCGCAAGAAAATCATCTTTCTTCGGCTCGTCCTTCGTATAGTCCGTGCTCAAATACTTTTTATTATCATCGACGAAAACCGTCACGATAGTCGCCTTTTCCGCCTCTTCATCGCTCATGGCGTTAAGGAGTTTCAACGCGCCGAGAAAGTTTCCGCCAGCTGAAATTCCAACTCCAAGACCAAGCTCGCGCGAAAGCTTCTGCGCCATAAGAATCGCATCGCCGTCGTCCACTTCCACAACGCGATCCAGTTCGTCCAGTTTAAGAATCGCGGGAATAAATTCATCCGAAATTCCCTGGATACGATGAAAACCTATTTTAAAACCGGTAGAAAGCGTCGGAGAACTGGACGGTTCAAGCGGATGAATCGTTGCTTTAGGGTTCACGGAACGCAGATAACGCCCGACCCCCATGACGGTACCGCCCGTGCCGACCCCTGCGACGAACGCGTCGGGAACGCGATTAATACTTGCCAGCTGACGGACAATCTCCGGACCGGTAGAATGAAAATGAGCTTCCACGTTGTCCGCGTTATCAAACTGACGCGGCAAAAATACGGTCGGATCTTCTTTCTGCATCTCTTCCGCTTTCGCAATCGAGCCGAGAAAACCGCCTTCTTCTTTTGAAACCAGACGAATCTCCGCCCCGTAAGCCTTCATCAGATTCTTGCGTTCCGGACTCATCCAATCCGGCATAAAAATCGTTACCGGATGCCCCATCAAACGGCCCAACGCCGAAAAAGAAATTCCCGTGTTGCCGCTGGTCGCTTCCGCAATAACCGCATTCGGCTTCAGCGTGCCGTCAAGATATCCCTTTTTCAGAATGTAGTACGCCATTCTGTCCTTAATACTTCCGGTAAGGTTCAGATACTCTGCCTTGGCAAAAATGCAACGAGGACGACCTTTCCACGTAAAATCAATTTTCAAAAGCGGGGTGTGTCCAATCAGGCTGACAACGCCTTCAAGTCGTTTAAGCGAATCCATCTGGTCTGCGTAAGTTAACGTTAAATAAAACAAAATAAACGATTATGTCAAATACGCCGCGCACAAAAAACGCGCAAAATTCCACGGCGAAGTGATTATACTTCTTATCGTTTTTTTTTCAAGTACTCTTAACGGCGCTTTGGGAAAATTTTCCAGAATATTCTTCCAATCGCCTCGAATTTCATTCCGTTTCATTTCCGATTTCGTTCCCGAAACGTTCGGATCCGCCCGCGCCTCCGTTTTTTCTTTCCCTCTAAAATAAATCGGAGACGAAACTTTCGATCCTCCAGACTAAAAAACGTCTGGACTGGAAATTAAGCCAAAACATGGGAACGCGCCCCAAGACGTCCGACGTTCCCCAGGAAAATTTCAAGGAGCTTGAACATGAACCTCAAAAATCAAAATACCGCTCAAAACACCGGTTGCGGCAACTGGAACGAATACTGCTGGAATATTCGCGGCGCAACAAACCGACCGGATAAACGCGCCGACCAAACGCCCTCCGAAACCTACGCGCAACACGTTCGAGTCGATCGCGGCAAAAACGATTCCGCAAGCGGATACGACTCGGAATTCTCTGAAGAAAATCACGAAAAAGAAGTCCCGATCGGTTCCCCGAATCCAGGCGTCCAAACGTTTCGCGCCGAAACATCCCTCTCTCCCAACCGCGCGGCGCACTCCGCGGCGAATCGGGAAAAAAACGCCGCGCCGGAAAAAGCTCCCGACGCCGATTCAACAGACGCGCCCCCGCAAAAAAACAATAGAAAATTCATCTTCGACCTGAAAAAGGAAAATTTCTATTTCTTTATTGAAAGCAGTGAAAAAATAATGGTTGAATTTTGGGCTCCCAAAAATCTCGCCAGCCAAAATCAATCGAA
>CAZWOV010000296.1:0-4076 GCA_964635645.1 uncultured Planctomycetaceae bacterium
AAACGCTTCGTCATGTCCACCTGAATATCGGCTCCGCCGGTATCCAGCGCCGATTCGTACGTACCGGACCCGTAGATAAACCACGCTCCGCCGTACGCGGCGCTGTTTTCTTCAACAGTAACGGCAGCATCTGCAAAAGCGCCTCCGGAAAGAATAAATGCACCCGTTAACGCCGAATTCAGAAGCAGACGGGAAATAAGCGAAGAGAATGTCCCTCGTTTCCGAACGCAAAAACCAAAATCTAGATACGACATAAAAACCTCGCGGCATGAGTGAAACATTATCCTGAAAATCCGGGTAACTCCAAAACAGAAAACCCAGACTAAATACCTACTTATTTTACCTCAAAGATCTCAACTTTTAATAAAATTTTTTATGATTCAGACAAAAAATTCCAATATTTTCAAGATATTTACGAAAATTTAACGTTTTTGCCGAATTTGAAACGGGCGCGTTCTACTTTCTACCTGCGCCGTAAACGCGATCCAGAAACAAATCGCGAGCCCTGCAAACGCAAAAAACCGCAGAGCGCTCAATCTCCGCGGTTCGTTTCGGAATCAATCCTATCTTTATCTTATTTGCCGAGTTCAGCTTTCAGAGCTTCCGCTTCCGGACGCATCACGAAAGGATTGACGTTTTCAAGCGTTTTGGTGATGATTTCGAGAGCCTGTTTCTTAACGTTGGCTTTCTGTTCGGCGTCTTCAATCGAGTCGGCAATCTTGGCCATGTTTGCGGCAAGATAGTAGGCGGTGTCGGAGGACATGTTGCCATTCGTGAGCTGGAGATAGCGCTGGATGAGCTGAGCGCATTCCTGATATTTGCCCATTTTGTGCATGACCCACGCGGCGGTGGAGAAGACTTCCGGCTGCTGTTTCTGGAAACGGTCGATATTGACCTGCGCGTATTCGGCGGCCTTCTTCTGTTTGGCGGAATCAGCCTGTTCGCAAAGAGCGAGAGCCAGATTATTCGTAGCGGCAAAATTGCTCGGGGATTCGCTCAAAATAACATTGAAGAACTTTTCCGCGTCTTCAAATTTCTTTTCATACAACGCGACAACGCCGCGAAGCTGATTCGCTTCAAGATAAAGCGCGTTCGTAAAAGCGTCGTCCGGCTTGGCCTGTTTGGCGGACGCTAAAACTTTAATGGCGTAATCCGCCTGCGCGGCGGCCTGACTGGGACGACCGATCTGAAGAGACCACTGGGCGGCAACCAGACGCGTCTGAGCGTCTTCCGGAGCCTTGGCAATCGCTTCTTTCATGAACGCGGCGGCCTGTTTCTTGCTCTCGTCGGTTCCCTTCTGCTGGCACATCATGGCAAGACGCGCTTCGGGAAGAAGAACCGTCGGCTGAATTTCGCGAACCTTCGCGTAAGCCGCGGCGGCGTTTTCATAATCGTCCTGATTGAAACAAATCAGACCGAGAAGATTCAAGGCGCCGATATTTTTCGGATCGGCTTTAATCACGGAACCAAGCGTTTTTTTCGCGACGTCCGTCTTTCCGCGAAGAGCCTGAACCTGCGCCTGACCAATAAGGATACGTTTTTGAATTTCCGCCTTGCGTTTAGCGCTCTCTTCAAACTTCGCGTTCAGAGCCGCGCCTTTATCGAAAAGGGCTTCCGCTTCCGTAACGCAGCTGTTCTGAAGATTCAGTTCGGCAAGAATCACGTAGGCTTCCGGGTCGGCGCCGTGTTTCGTAACGGCGACTTCGATAGCCTGACGAACGGCCTGCGGCTGCGGCGGCTGAATACGGGCAAGCCACGTAGCGAGAATCAACTGCGACGGAGCCATATCCTTATCCGATTCGCGCATTTTGTCCAGCTTGGCAATTGCGTCGTCAAATTTCGTCGCGCGGAAATCCTCGAACGCGGCCTTCAGCTCCGGAGAAACTTCTTCACTCTGCTCGGCGGCGGAACCGCCCGCGACGTTACCCGGCTCGGAAAGAGCCGCGTTGGCGGAACCAATAAAAAGCAATGAACTGGCGGCCGCTCCGCAAAGAACGGCAAACAGTCTGTCTGAAAAACGGTGTGTCATTGAAAACCTCTCTTTATTATGAATTTCAAACACGAATTATTTTCATTCTATCGTCAAAATTTCTTTCAAAATCCGCCGTCCCTTCCAATAAAACAGAAGTTTGACGGCCTTTCGATACAACGCAAAAGTACATTACCGAATTTTCAACGGCAAATCAAGAGCAATTTTACCATATTTTCTTTCACAATCGATAAAATATCCAAATTTTACCGCTTTCCGCGCGAAAAACGCCGCCTTTTCCTCTCAAAAATCGGCAAAACGAATTTCCGCGTCAGAAATACGTCTTTTTTCTTTTTTTCCCCTTGCGCCCTCTTGGTTTTTATGTTAAAATAGAGAAAAACTTGTTTTTCCGGTTTCATTTAAACCAGTTGCATGGAATTTATGGGCACATACATATTGAGGCGTCTGCTGATCGGAATGTTCACGCTCTTTCTGATCACGCTTATCGTTTACGGTCTGATTCGAAACATGCCGGGAACTCCCGTCACGCAAATGGAACTTGCGGATCCTACGCGCGCGTTAAGTCCGGAAGACCAGGAAATGCTGAACCGAATCTACGGTCTTGACAAACCGTGGCGGGTCGCGTATTTCATCTGGCTCGGAAATACGCTTCGCGGCGATCTCGGCGACTCCTTCTCGGAAAAAGCCCCCGTCTCGACCGTCATTGGGCGCAGAATCGGGCCGACGCTCCTGCTCTCGGTGACTTCCCTGCTTCTGACCTACTCGCTGGCAATCCCGATGGGCCTTTTCTCCGTCGTCCGAAAAGGACGGCCCGAAGAACAGGCGTTAAGTATCCTGCTTTACGTTCTCTACTCCATCCCAGGCTTCGTGGCGGGGATTGGGTTGCTGATTATTTTCTACCAGTATCTGGGCTGGCTCCCTCCCGGACTCCACAGCTCAAACTACGATTCGCTCTCCATGTGGGGCAAAATCCTGGACTCCGTCAAACACATGATTCTTCCGGTAATCTGCTACACTTACGCTTCGCTGGCGTATTTGAGCCGGTTCGTCAAGGCCAACATGGAAGAAGTTATTCGGCAGGACTACATCCGAACGGCCCGCGCAAAAGGAGTCTCGGCGCGAAACATCGTCGTTCATCATGCGTTCCGCAATACGCTCATCCCATTCGTGACCCTGTTGGGGCTTTCCTTGCCCGGACTTCTCGGCGGCTCCATCATCATCGAACAGATTTTCAACTGGCCCGGCATGGGACAGGCGTTCTTTCAAAGCATCGCTAACCGCGACTATCCCGTAATCATGGGAATGACGCTCCTGTTCTCGATACTGACGCTGCTCGGACAATTGATTGCCGACCTGCTTTACGCGGCCGTCGATCCGCGCGTTTCGCTTAAATAAACGGCGATCCGTTCCAATAACAGGCGAACCCCTCCGTTCGCGCATGCCAATTCGCACAAATCCAACTGTCCAAAACCTTTTTAACGCTGAATATGAACGAAACACAAGAAAAATCCCGCGGCTACTGGACTGAAACCTGGCTCCGTTTTCGACGGCGGCGTCTGGCCATGTTCGCTCTTGGATACATTGTCTTTCTGTCATTCGTCGCAATCTTCTCGCCGATGATTGCCGGAACCAAACCCATCGTATGCAAATACCGCGGTCAGATTTACTTCCCATGCTTCGGGTATTTTAACGCCTCGTGGGAAAATCCCATTTTCATCGAAGATAATATCGCCAGCGCCTATCCCCGGCGCCTGAAAGAAGAAGACCCCGAAAGCTGGGCGGTTTTTCCTCTCGTCTTTAACGACACGACGTATCGCGTGCGTGAAAACGATATGCCGGGCCGTCCCGCCAATCCCTACGGAACCAACGGGCGCCCGTCGCTTCAAAATCCCTGCGGAACCAACGTTTACGGCTACGACATTTTCGCTATGCTCGTTCACGGAACCCGAACGGCCCTTCTGGTCGGATTCGTTTCTACCGGACTCGCGGCGTTAATTGGAATTACGCTCGGCGCTCTGGCCGGATACTTTGGAGGATGGACGGATATCCTGATCAGCAGATTTATCGAAGTCGTCCTCTGCGTTCC
>CAZWOV010000297.1:0-4055 GCA_964635645.1 uncultured Planctomycetaceae bacterium
ATAAGAACCGGAATCAATCTGATCCGCGATAAAAGAGCATTCCTTCAAAATATCCGCGACGCCCTCGCCGGTGTACCCAACGCACTCCAGCGCCGGCAGACGGAGCCATTTCGAAATCTCCCCCTTTCGAAATTCATAACCCCGCCGCCGGGCCAGATCTACCATGTTTAACACTAAAATCATTGGCGTTCCGAGCTGACGAAGTTGGAGCGTCAGGAAAAGATTTCGTTCAAAATTGGCCGCATCCACGATGTTGACGATGATAGTTCGAGAATCCCCGCAATTTTCAAGGAGGAAACTTCGGGCCGCTTCTTCATCCTCGGAATGGGCCGACATGCCGTACTGTCCGGGAAGATCGACGACGTTGAAAGCGCGGCCTTCGTACGAAGCCCAGCCTTCCTTTTTTTCAACGGTTACTCCAGGATAATTGCCGACGTGCTGACGCGCGCCGGTTAATTCGTTGAATATTGTTGACTTTCCACTGTTGGGATTGCCCGCGAGGACAATCTGGTATTTTTTTTCGGACGTCGCCATAGCCGTATCCTTTCCTTCCGGCAAATGATTTAGCCTTGCCTAAAACTTTTGTATTTTAAAATTTCCCGTTTGGGAAATTACATTTTGTTCCTCTTCCAAGCTCCCGATTGCGCACGGCCTGAAATCGCCTGCGGCCGATTGCGCCGCCTGGAGCTTAAAAGGATTTTGATTGGCGGAATGCGATAAAATAAAATTAATCGTCGAGCTGAACCATGTCGGCCAACCCTCGTCCCAGCGCGAACTGCGCGCCTTTGCACACAATCAGCGACGCGCCGTGAACAGACCCCTGAAGAATCTCGACTTCAGCTCCGGGGACAAGGCCGAGCACGGCCAATTTGCCGAGAAGCGAATCGCTTGCGTCGATACTGGCAATACGATGAACGTTACCTTTCTTCGCTTTTGTGAGCACCATCGTTTTCTCCTTTTTGTTTTTATTTTAGTTTAGCCTTCATTTTTAGTTATGACTAAAGTATAGCTGAAAAGAAATTTTTCGCAAGGGGGGGGGAAGCGGATTTTTTAAAATTTTTTAGGAAATCCTAAAATTTGTTGAAAAAAGGCCGCCCTCCCAAAAAAACGCCTTCAAAAAGCCGCTCTCCCCAAAGCCGCTCTCCCCCAAAGACCGCCTTCCCCAAAGCCGCCTTCAAAAAAAGGCCGCCCCAAAGGAACGGCCGATAATAAAGAAAGCCGGTTTTTTGAGGAAACCGGCGGAAGCGTGTTTCAGTCTTTCAAGGCAAAGCGAAAATTCAAATCAGCGTTCGATAATTTGCCAACCGGATTCCGTCGTTTTGATGGACTTAACCGGTTTTTGCGGTTCTGATTGCGTATTCGGGCTGATTTCTTTTTTCTTGACAATCGGCTCAATGAAAGTAACCTTTGTCACGTCTTTATCCTTAATCGGTTTTACGGCGGGCGAAACTTCTTTTTCATTTTCCGGAACGGATTCCAGAATCTCGCGCGGATTGTTTACGGGAACTAGAATGGAATTCTCCGTTTTCTCACCATATTCTTCCGCGGGTTCGAGAATAAAGTCTTCCTGAGAAACCAGGATTTCACCCGGGGCCAACTGAATATTGGGCGTTTCCGAAGCGACGACGGGATAGCCGTCCGCGGATAAATTTCCGGCGGGAACGGGAATTCGTTTCATTTCGGGGTTTTCCATCGTGTTGGAAACCGTTTGTTCATTCTCGAACGAGGCGGACCGCGCGTAGGATTCCGCAGGTTTCAGGGCCGCCGTTTTCATGGTTGGAACGGAAGCCGTCGCGGAAACCGGAATCACCGAGGGAACCGGTTTTTCCGTTGGAATCGCAGTCTGAAGGGCCGGAGCGGCGGAGTCGTTGGCGGAAGCGAATTGAACGGAAGTATTTAAAGCCCGACTTTCGGCGTTCATGGCGTCGTGTTCAAGGATGACTTCCGTGCCGTCCTCAAGATATACTCGTTGCGTTTGAGCGGTCAAAAGGGCGGCGGTTCCCGACCATCCGGCGGAGGCGGAAGGTTCCAACGCGGCTGCCGTCGAATTTTCCGGAACGATTAACGCCGTTTGCGGCGCGCGAAAATCTTCGGAATTTGCGAGCGTTCCCACCGCGGTATCCGAGATTACGGAGTAATTCTGCGGATAGTAGCCGTTCTCATAGAGATTGGGGCCGACGTTGGCGGAAGAATTTCCCGCGACGAGTCCAACGTTTGAATTCATGGTATTTCCAGTTGAATCTACGGACGAGGCGTTCAGGTAAAAATCATTCTGTGCGTAAACCGGATCGATTACGGGCGCGGGTCCGACGATTTCTCCGCCCCAGACGGGTCCGGCATAGAGCGGCTCCGGAAGCGGACGATTCCAAAAAACGAAACCAACGGCGCGGGCGCTTCCGCGAAGGGCCATGCCGGTTCCGACGACCGCGGCTCGTCCGACTCGAAAAGCGGCGCACCCGGTGAAACGTACGGCGTCGGCCGCCAGCGGGATCAAACCGGGCCAGCATCCTCCGCCGACGCATGGGCCGCACGGCAGACATGGACCGCATGGAACGGCGGGTTCGCACGGCATGACGGGACCGCATGAATCTGCGCATGGGATTCCGCAATCCGCTCCCATCGCCGGGTAAGGAACGGCGGAATACGCCGAGGGGACCGCGCCGGAAACGTCAGCGGCGGAGCCGGAAGTCAGTACGGAACCGCTCGGTCGCGGGGCAGGGGTCGGAATGGTTTCCAGTTGAGCCGTATCAGGCTGGTAATCGACGGGAACGACGGGGATTGAGGAATTTGCGGACGCCGGAATTATCCGAACCTGATTCGATGCGGTATTCTGATTTTTCACCGGACGCCACGCGCTCTGCGCGTTTCCGTTTTGGGGAATGTCGTCGAAGCCGATGGTTTTCTCGGCGTTCTGCTGCGCCCGAATGTATCCCGGCGTTTTGTCGGCCGGAGTATAGTTCGAACGGTACCGAATTGTTCCGGAAAAACGGGACGGCTGAACGGCCGTTTGAATCGGTTCGGCATACTGGACGGGCTGAGCCGCCGCCTGAATCGGTTCGGCATACTGGACGGGCTGAAGATTCCGGTCGGAATAAGGTTGCGCGTACGTCTGGACGCGTTGCGGACTCGGAACGCCGTTTTGAGCGGGTAATGCGGAAGATTGCGCCGCGGTAACCGTGATTCCTTTCCGGCAGGAAGAACAACCGCCCGGCTGGAAAGGCGTCGGCGTTTGATTTACCGGTACGGAGTAGTAGCCGTTTTTCGGCTGGCCGGCGTTCATTTTGATTGGACCGTACGGGGCGCCGGCTCCGACGATTTGAGCGCTGCGCAGACCGGTTCCAATGGAGTTTGGCGATCGAGCCGCCGTTTCGCCGTAAATATCGCATTGCGGGCAGGGCGTTCTCCAACTTTTGCGGAGTTCGTCGATTACGCGCTCGCTGCATCCGGGACCCTGCCAGTAATAGGGGCCGTTCCAGATTCTGGCAAGGATTCCGTTGCCGCAGGGACCGCAGCCACCGAAAGTCGGCAGACACGGCGGGCAGGGAAGACATGGACCCGACGAGCAGGGCGCACAGGCGTCCGGATACGAACCGCAGACGTCTCCGCAGGGTTCCACGCCGACGGGACCGCCGACGGAACCGACGATTGGACCGCTTGCCGCGGAACCGCTGAAGACCATTGCGTTTTCAATGGAACCAACGGCGCGGTAGCCGCATTTTCCGTCGGCGCAACCGCCGGAAAGGCCGTAATAGCCTTCCTGATTGGCGTAAATCGGCGTTCCGCCGCCGTCTGTCGGCACGATAAACGGTCCAGGCGCCATTTGGGCCTGAACGGTCCACGCAGTCATTCCCAGCAGAAGACTTGCTGTTTGAACGACTAAAACTCGAAATGTTTTTTTCATGATTTTGCTTCCTCGAAAAGCCCTGGCAGGATTGGGATTCCCGCCATTTAAACACACTTCCAGAGCGCGACTGAGACACTCCATTTCTTTCATCGGCAAATTGGCGTGAAAAATCCACGAAATCGATAAAAAACGCCAAAATAAATCAATTGAC
>CAZWOV010000298.1:0-4041 GCA_964635645.1 uncultured Planctomycetaceae bacterium
CGTCTTGTCCCTGAAAGACGCTCTGGAAATTGAATGAGAACTGAACTATGGGAAAGAATTGCCGCGAGACGCGGGCGTTTTAAATTTTTGTTGTTTTGTTGGTTGGTATTTTTCGCGAGGTTTATTTATTGATTCCTCAAAAAGGTAGAAATAATGATAGTTCCCAATTATCTTGACTATACCGTCTGTTTCGTATTTTTTGCGCTGATGGCGCTTATTGGCGTCGCGTCGGCTATTCGCGCCGGTAGGAGTTCGTCGGAATTTTTTCTTTCCGGCAGGAATATGCCGTGGTGGCTTTTAGGCTTTTCGCTTGTGGCGACGACGTTTGCCGCCGATACTCCGAACTTTGTGGCGAATGTGGTCCGAACTCAGGGCGTTGCCGGAAACTGGTGCTGGTGGGCGTTTTTACTTACCGGAATGGTCACCGTTTTCATTTACGCGAAACTTTGGAGTCGGCTTGGAGTTTTGACGGATATTGAATTTTATGAAAAACGCTATTCAGGCAAAAGCGCCGCCCTCGTTCGTGGGTTCCGTACGCTTTATCTCGGGCTGATTTTTAATACCGTCGTGATGGCGAACGTAACGCTGGCAATGATTAAGATTCTCGGCGTTTCTCTGGGAATGGAGCCGATTGTTACGATTGTTTCCGCGGGGTTGATTACGGTGATTTTTTCCGTTCTCGGAGGATTTACCGCCGTCATCTGGGCGGATTTCATCATGTTCATTGTCGCGATGGCGGGCGCGATTGCTCTGGCCGTCGTGACGGTTCGGTTGCCGGAGGTTGGCGGTCTCGCCAATCTTCTCGCGCATCCGAATGTTTCGTGGCGTCTGTCGATGCTTCCGGATTTGAGTCAGACGGATCTGGTTATCACGCTTCTGGTCATTCCCCTGGCCGTTCAGTGGTGGAGCGCATGGTATCCGGGAGCCGAACCGGGCGGAGGAAGTTACGTCGCTCAGCGTATGCTTGCGGCAAAGAACGAGAACCACGCGCTGGGCGCGACCCTCTTTTTTAATTTTTGTCACTATGCCGTACGGCCGTTTCCGTGGATTATCGTCGCTTTGGCGTCGTTGGTCGTCTTTCCCGATCTGGCCTCGCTGCAGAAGGCGTTTCCGAATATTCCCGAACACATGATGAAGGACGATCTGGCCTATCCCGCCATGTTCCAATTCCTGCCGCACGGTTTGTTCGGACTGATGATTACTTCGCTTTTCGCCGCGTATATGTCAACGATTGCGACGCACTTAAATCTTGGTTCGTCGTACATGGTAAACGACTTTTATCAGAGATTCGTACGTCCGGACGCCTCGGAAAAGAAGCTGGTCCTCATGGGACGAATCTGGACGGTCATTCTCATGGTTCTTGCCAGCGTCATGGCTCTTTATCTGGAAAGCGCCATGGATACCTTCCAGCTCATACTTTCGATTGGAGCCGGAACGGGACTCCTCTTTCTTCTGCGCTGGTTCTGGTGGCGAATTAACGCCTATAGTGAGATTGCCGCCATGGTGATTTCCTTCATTGCCGCGATGTCCCTGCGTTTTTATCCGGCCTTAAGCGGGCTGGACGACTCCTTCAAGCTGATTCTGGGCGTCGCTGTCACGACCGTCGGTTGGCTGATCGTTACCTATTTGACTCCGCCGGACGATGATGAAACCCTCTTCGCCTTCGTCCGACGAACCGGCGCCTCCGGACCCGGCTGGGCCCGAATCTATCGAAAAGCGGCGGATAAGGGAATCGACCTGACGGAAGGTTCCGCCGCGTCGACGAATGTGCCGCTGGGAATTCTCTGCTCCATCCTCGGGTGCGTCGCGATTTTCAGCTCGCTCTTTGCCGTTGGGAAATGGGTTTATCTGCAGTACCTCTCGGCCTCGGTCCTGACCGGCGTTTCTGCACTCGCATGGTTGGTTCTCGCCGTCTGTACGATGAAGATGATTCGTAGCGACTCGAAGGCGCGTTAAGCCTCAGACCCGGGAACCCCCCGTTTGGTCGGGGCGGCTCGGCGCAATTCATATCGTTTGATTGTTGAACTTAATTTTGACCTTAATTCAAGGAGATTTTTATGAACCTTTCCCGCCGTAGCTTCCTGCGCGTTAGCGCGATGAGCGCCGTTTCTGCCGCCGCGTTGAAATCCGGCTCGGTTCCACTTCCGGCCTTCTGTCAGGCGAAGAACGCCAACGAAAAGCTCAATCTCGCCTTTATTGGCGTCTGGGGACAGTCCCAGGAAACCATGTCGCAGATGAAGGACGAGAATTTCTACGCGTTCTGCGACGTCGACGAACGCCGTCTCGGCATGGCCTCCGAGATTTATCCAGGGACAAAAAACTACGTCGATTACCGGAAAATGCTTGAAGAGCTTGACGATAAAATCGACGCGGTGGTTGTCTCGACTCCCGACCATTCCCATGCGCCCGCCAGCGTCATGGCCATGAAAATGAAGAAGCATTGCTACTGTGAAAAGCCGTTGGCGCACGAGGTTTACGAAGCGCGCAGAATGGCCGACGTCGCCGCGGAAATGAAGGTTGCTACGCAGATGGGGACGCAGCCGAATTCGTGGCCGAACTATTATGAAACGGAAGAAATTGTTAAATCCGGAGCAATCGGTAAGATAAAGGAGGTTCACGTCTGGACCTGCACGGGCAATACGTCGGGTTACGTCGTAGGCGTCGGCGGAAACGCGGAGGTCGGCTTGGAGCTTGGAAACGGATGGGGACAGCCAAGCTCTCAGGAAAAACCCGCAGCGCAGCCGATTCCCGAAGGTCTGAACTGGGATCTGTGGGTCGGACCCGCCAAATTTATGCCGTATCACGAATGTTATGTTCCGGCAAACTGGCGCCGATGGTGGAATTTCGGTTCCGGACAGCTTGGCGATTTCGGTTGCCATTACATGAATTTGCCGATTCGTACGCTTCAGCTTCTGAATGCGAAAACGATTTCCGCTCAGGGACCGGCGGTCAATCCGTTTGCGTGTCCCGAATGGTTGCGCGTTCAGTATACTTTCCATTCCGCAAATGAATTTGCCGCGCCCGGCGTCACGCTCAACTGGTACGACGGCGCGAAGATTCCCGAAATTGAAAAATTGCTTGCGGAACACAAAATCCCATTCCGCGGCAATGGAATTCTTTTCGTTGGTACGGAGGGGGATCTGTACGCGAATTACTCGGAGCATACGCTTTATCCGGAAGCCAAATACGCCGACTTTAAAATGCCGGATCCGTTTATTCCGCGTTCAATCGGTCACTACAAAGAATTTACCGAAGCGTGCAAACAGAATAATCCGAAGTTGGCCCGTTGCGCGTTCGCGTACGCCGGTCGTCTGACGGAAACCGTTCTTCTGGGACTCGTCGCTTACCGCGCGGGTAAGACTATTGAATGGGATCCGGATAATTTCCGCACGAGCGAAGGCGACGCCAACGTCATGCTTGAACGGGTTTATCGAAAAGGGTGGACTCTCTGATTTCGTGGTTTTTTAATTAAGAACAGAAATGGCCGGAGACTTCGTTGAGTTTTCGGCCGCGTTTTGTATTTGAAGATATTTCGACGGCGGATTTTCATGGGTGAAAAAATTTTTTAACCGGTAAAATTTTTTGGAAAGAAATTTGCTGAAAAAAGCTCGCGGTTTCTTGACAAAGTTAAATTTTCGACTATAATTGTTTCGTGGCGTTTTGGGTGATTAAGCGTGAGTTTCCGGCTTCTTTATCCCCTTTTTCCTTCTGTTTTTTTGAAGTTTTCCAGAATTTTTTATTTGCATGAATCTGCTTACAGTTGAATCCGTCCGTAAATACTTTGGTCCAGATCCGGTTCTTGACGGCGTTTTTTTTGAGTTGCATTCGGGAGAGAAGATTGGATTAGTCGGGCCTAACGGCGCTGGTAAAAGTACGCTCATGAAAATTATTGCCGGGCGCGAGGAATTAGACGCGGGAAAAGCTGAATTTCATCCGTCGATTCGCGTAGGATATCTCGAGCAGCAGCCGGAGCCGTCGGAAAGAACGCTTTGGGAAGAGGCGCGTCTTGCGCTGGCGGATTTGCTTACGCTTCAAAACGAG
>CAZWOV010000299.1:0-2575 GCA_964635645.1 uncultured Planctomycetaceae bacterium
GTCAGAAACGCGCAAAGGCTTGCCAGAAATGTGTTTAAGGTCAAAAAACATGGTTTTGCCGTATTTATGTTTGGACGTCGGTTCATGACCGTCTCCTTTTGCTGAATTGAGTTTGGACTCAAGAAATTAGCTGCAGTGCGTCCCTTTCCTTGGACTTTTGGAATTATCGGGATTAAAATGCGTAAATCTTGAGGATTATTTTAAATATTCTGAAATTTCCAGATTTTTATGTTGTTTCGTCTGAACGGATTTTAACGACGCGCATGAGGGAGCGCGAAAATCCGGCGTTGGAGAATGAAAAGAGAAAAACGGGGCGATTTTTTAAACTTGCGTCGGTCCCCCTTGAAAACCGGTTGAGAATCGTTTATGATTAATGGAATTATGGTTTTCAGTTAAGGCGTAATCCCGTTTTCAATTTTTATTCAGGAATCAATCATGAAAAAGCGACTGCTTCACCTTCCGTTTTTCCCTCTTTTTTTTCTTCTTTTTTTCCCGTTTTTAGCGACGTCGCCCGGTTTTACTCAAAATCTTGACGAAAACGGTAAATTGCCGCGGGCCTCCGCTGAATCGCAGGGGATATCGTCCCAGGCTCTTGCCCGGCTTATTCGGCGCCTGGATACGGAAGCGACCGCGCTGGATAGCGTCATGGTTCTTCGGCACGGTAAAGTGATTGCCGAAGCCTGGCGGCTGCCGCATTCTCCGGAAACGACGCACGCGTGCTACTCGTTGAGCAAGAGCTTTACTTCGACGGCGGCGGGATTTGCCGCGGCGGAAGGGAAGCTGGATCTTGACGCGAAGCTGGCCGATCTTTTCCCCGAGTCGCTTCCGGCGGATTTTGAGAATCCGACGCCCGCGGACAAATACGATAATTTGAAGAAATGCCGTTTGCGCGATCTGCTTACGATGTCCTGCGGGCACGACGCGGAGCCGCCGCTTAAGGGCCTTTTCCCCCTTGATTTTTCCCGCCCGGACGGCGAGACGTGGGAGCAGACTTTTTTAAAGCAGCCGTTCGCGCATGAACCGGGAACCTTTTTCCGCTACAATACGGCGGGAACGTTCATGGTTTCGGCCGCCGTTCAGAAGGCGGTCGGGCAGACTGTCCGCGATTATCTCGCGCCGCGTCTGTTCGCGCCGTTAAAGATCGAAACGCCGTTTTGGGAATCTTCGCCAAATGGCGTTTCCAAGGGGGGAACCGGTCTTTTCCTGCGCACGGAAGATATTGCGAAGTTTGGTCAGTTCTGCCTTCAGCGGGGAAAATGGAATGGGGAGCAGCTTTTGCCGACCGCGTGGTTCGACGAGGCGACGGCGAAACACGTTTCCAACGGGCAGGATCCGAACAGCGACTGGGCGCAGGGGTACGGTTTTCAGTTCTGGCGCTGCCGATTCAATTGCTTTCGCGGCGACGGAATGTTCTGTCAATTCATGGTCGCGATTCCGGATCACGACGCGGTGGTTGCGATGACCTCCGACTCGAACGGCTACCAGCAGATTCTGAATATTCTTTTCGACGAGCTGCTTCCCGCGTTTCAGAACGAACCGCTTCCGGACGACCCGCAGGCGGCGGAGGAGCTGAAAAAAGTTTCGGCGTCGCTGTCGGCTAAAGACGGGCAGTCGCGGAGCGTCGTTCTGGAAAATCTGCATTTTCAAAGTAAGATTCTCGGCGAGGATACGACGTTTTGCGTTTATCTTCCAAACGGTTATCTTACGGGAGGGTTCGGCTATCCCGTTCTCTATCTTCTTCACGGCGGCGGAGATCAGGGCGACGCATGGCTCCGAAAGGGCGGCCTGAAAGAGATTGCGGACGAGTGGTTCAAAGACAGGGCGCAGAAGGCGATTGTCGTCATGCCGTACTGTCGCGACGCGCGTTGGCGGAATGATTTTGAAGGCAAATATCGATACGAAGACTACTTTATTGAAGAGCTGATTCCGCATGTGGAATCTCTTTTCCGTTGCCGGAAGGAAAAGGAATCCCGCGCGATTGCCGGTCTTTCCCGCGGCGGGTACGGCTCGCTCTTTTACACTTTGCGCCATCCGGACGTTTTTGGAACCTGTTTTGCGATGAGTCCGACCATGCGCCCGCATGATTTCGTATGTTCCATGCCGGAAGAAGAGTTTTTGAATCTTTACCGCACGTGCGTTAAGCCGGACCATAAGGACGGCGACCCGCGTCTGACTCCGTTTTTCCTTGAACACGATATTTTGACGATGGTTTCCAGGATTCCGGAGGAACGGAAGAATGCGGCGCGCATTTTCATTGACTGCGGCGACGACGATCATCTGGTCAGCGGTTCCCTGCTGCTTCATCTGGAAATGTTGAAATACGGTATTCCGCATGAATTGCGCGTTCGCGACGGCGTCCATAACTGGGAGTACTGGAAGGCGTCTCTTCCCATGGCGCTGGAATTTTTCCTGAAGTAGTCTCTCCGGTTCCGGCGCCGGTTCTGATTCCGGCGCCGGTTGCGCTTTGGCTCCGAATTGGCTCCGAATTGGCTCCGAATTGGCTCCGAATTGGCTCCGAATTGGTTGCGAATTGGTTGCGAATTGGTTGCGAATTGGTTGCGAATTGGTTGCGGTT
>CAZWOV010000299.1:2675-4039 GCA_964635645.1 uncultured Planctomycetaceae bacterium
AGGTTGCGGTTAGGTTGCGGTTAGGTTGCGGTTAGGTTGCGGTTAGGTTGCGGTTAGGTTGCGGTTTGGCCCGATTTGGCTCCGGTTTGGCTCCGGTTTGGCCCGATTTGGGAGATTTTTTCCAACGGGCGCGGAGCGTTCGCGAATGAAGGGGGGATTTACCAAATCCAAAAATCTGCTAAAATAAACGGGTTAATTGCCGAACCGTTTGAAAGGAGGGGAAAGAAATGGTTATTCCCGTTTATTCTGAAGAGATAAAAATTGGTCCAGAACATCTGGACGAAATGAATCATGTGAATAATACCTGGCATGTCCGCTGGATGCAGGAGGTCGCCGTCCGTCACTCCGCCTTGAACGGGTGGGACATGGCGCGTTACGTGGAACGCGGGTTTGCGTGGTTCGCGCGCCAGCACGTCATTAATTATTTGCAGCAGATTTTTGAAGGCGATACGATTATTATCGACACGTGGGTTGCGGACATGAAGCATGTTACGAGTACCCGAAAGTACCGGATTCGCCGTAAATCGGACGGTCGGATTCTCGCCACGGCGCAGACTCGCTGGGGATTGGTGGATTTGAAAACGGGCCGTCCGCACCGTGCGCCGGAGGATTTGACGGAATGTTTCATTCAGTTGAGCGAATGTCTTCCGGAGGAATTTCAGGAATCGGAATGAAATTTTTCTCCCGCAGGTTTGATTTTCAGCGCCTGACGCTCTTTTGGCGCGGACATGTTAAGCGCCGGTCCGAATTTAGTAAAAATTTTGGATTTTTTATGGAAAAGCCGAGCGCGGGTTCTTGACTTTTCCAGGCGCGTTTTTTAAAATGAAAACAAACGCTTTTGGAAAGCGAAAGTATTTTTCTGAAACGCGGAAGTTTCAGTCTTCCCGTCCCGCCATTTTTAAGGAGTTTTTTTATGTTGAATAATTCGACGCGCCGTAATTTTCTGAAATCAAGCGCATTGACCGGCGTCGGCGCGCTGGTCCTTCCTGCGGATATTGTTCGCGGAGAAAACACGCCGAATGAAAAATTGAATCTTGCCTTTCTGGGAGCCGGCGGTCGCGGCGCCGCAAATCACGGCGGTTCCCTGTCGCACAATACGTACGCGCTGTGCGATACGAATCGCGCGACTCTTGAGAAGATCGGAGAAAAATTTCCGGATGCGAAAAAGACCGCGGACTGGAGAACGCTTATTGAAGACGATAAAATCGACGCGTTTTTCGTTTCTACGGCGGAACATCATCACGCGCTTGCGTCCGTGGCGGCAATGCGCCGCGGAAAAAGCGTCTATACGGAGAAACCCCTTGCCCGAACTGTCCAGGAAGCGCGGATTATGCAGGAGGAATACCGTTCCCGGCGCGGAAAGA
>CAZWOV010000300.1:0-662 GCA_964635645.1 uncultured Planctomycetaceae bacterium
AGGAAAGAAGACCAGTCGACGCCCGACGGCAAAACCCCGTTTTCCACCCGCAGAATTTCATATTCGGAATCGACGGAAATCGTATCGGAAATATTAGCGACGTCTATCAGAAATTCGATAGACGAGGGATCGAAAGAATCCACGATTAGAAGATCCGCGCCCTCGCCGTTGATTCCAACGTTAAGAGTAAGCGACCCAAGCGAATCAATTCTTCCGATTTTCAGAGTCCCGACTTCCGAATCCTCGGCGCCGTTTCCAAACACAAGGGAAGCCGCGTTCAGCGTACCGGCGTATTCCGTATTTCCGGTATTAACGAGCGTAAGCGTCTTACCCTCGGAACCGACGAGCGACGCGTCCGCGCTGGTTCCGGAAAGATTGCGGATCGTCTGATTTTCCGAGAACGCAATCTTTCCGTTGTTCTTAACGGCGGAGGAACTGGCGATTGCGTTTTCCGCATTCAGAGCCAACGTTCCGTATTTAACTTCCGTCGATCCGGTATAGTCGTTCTGATTCGTCAGATAAATCGTTTTGAGATTATTGACGGCAAGATTTCCCGAACCTGAAATTCTCCCGGAAACCGTCGCGTCGGTAAACCAGTAATCCGTTATGCTGAAGTTTTCCATCGCGTAGGATTCGGACGCGCCGAGCCAGAGCGTGTGTTC
>CAZWOV010000300.1:672-4027 GCA_964635645.1 uncultured Planctomycetaceae bacterium
CTGAAACCGTCGCGTCCGTAAACCAGTATCCGTTCGTCATGGCATAATTTTCCATTGCGTACGTTTCGGACGCACCGAGCCAAAGCGTGTGTTCGTTGAGATTGATATTGGCCTTGATATTTTTAGCATTTCCCGACTGACTGTGATAGAAAGTGGAAATCGCAACGTCGCCCAGAAGATTAATCTGTCCCGAAAGCTGAATACTTTGTTCCAGACGAATAGCTCCCTGCCCGTCTTCGCTCGCATTGTATCCCATTCCGGCAATATTAAAGGTACCGGTAACGGACCCTGCGGAAATAAACCAGAGCTGGGAACCGCTGGAAACGTTAACGGTAACGTCGGACGCGCCGATAGACTTCTGTCCCGAAACCTTTAACCGTCTAATGGCGTCCAGACTGACGACGCCGTGGAAGTCGGAAAAATCGTAGGCGGACGCGTCAAGATCTCCGGTGGAGTTCAGGGCGTATTTCACCGTTCCCTTTCCAGTAACGACCGGTTTGGAAAAACCGTAACTGGAGACGATAAACGTCCCCCCCTCCGAAACATTAATCTTTGGCGATGAAAGCGGGGAATTTGAGGTCAGAACAGCGTTTTTCGCGATATTAAACGTCGGCGCCGTAAGCGATTCGCCGTAAGTCATCTGATACTCCGCGCCTTCCGCCAGATTCAGAACCATGTTGGTAAAGGTTCCCGAATTCCGTTTGAGATCGCCGCCCTTTTCCAGCGTAACGTTCAGAGAATTGGTTCCGCCGTTCGCCGGATTGTTCAGGAGCAACACGCCGTTCGCCATGACGGTAATCGGGCCGGTCCCCAGAGCGCGGGAATCGGTAACTTCCAGAGTTCCGTGCTTCACGACGGCGCCGCCGGACCAGTCGTTCGCGGTATTCGTAAGAATAATGTTCTTCTCATTATTAATAACGAGGGATCCGGTTCCGGAGATTTTTCCGGAGACGGTCATTCCCGTATATTGGTAACCGTCGGTCTTGGTATCAACCCAGTTTTTCATATCGAAATCTTTGCCGGCGCCAAGCCAGAGCGTGTGTTCGCCAAGATTGACGTCGGCCATCAGCTGTTTCGCGGAAGCGCCCTGGGCATTATAGAAAGTGGAAATCGCCGCGTCGGCGGTCAGATTCACAACACCGTCCAGAGAACTGTTCTCTTCAAACCGGATGGCCCCCTGCCCGTCGTTAGTCGCATTGTATCCCATTCCGGCAATGTTGACCACTGCCGTAATCGGAGAATTTGAACCGTTCCCATAAAGCCAGAGCTGGGAACCGTCGTTCACGTTGACCGTGACGTTCGGCGTACCGTCTTCGGAAGGGGCCGCGCCGATATTTTTCTGATATTTCGTTCGCAGGCGCGTTTTGGTCAGCGTCACGGTCCCGGTAAACTCCGAAGCGTCCGTATTCAGAGCAGAGACGTCTTTAAACCAGTCCCGCGCGTAAATAAGCTCGCCGTTTCCGGTAATCTTCGCAGAGGAAAGATCCCCCGACGTTTCCAAAATTCCCTCCGCGCCGATATGGACGGTATTGACGGCATTTCCGCCAAGGACGGCGCTGTCTGAAATTGAAAGAGTCCCCTTCTGAATTTCAACGCCGCCGGTAAAATCGTTTTCGGTATTGGTAAGATAAATCTTTTTGGTATTCCGAACGATGAGATTTCCCGTTCCGGATACTTTTCCCGAAACGGTCAGGTCGGTATACCAAAACGAGTTGTCGGAGGACCAGTCCCATGCCGTCGGATCGGCGTTTGGACTCGCCCCGAGATAAAGCGAATACGAACCGAGATTAACGGACGCTTTGAGATTTTTCGCGGACCCGGTCTGCGTACTGTAGAAGGTGGAAACCGACGAATCCGCCGCCAGCGTCACTGAACCGCTCAAGGAACTCCCTCCTTCAATACGAAGAGCGCCGTTATCGTTCACGCCGTTCCCCGTTCCATGACCCGCGATAATCACATTTGCGGAAACGTTCCCGTCAATAACCCAGAATTGGGAACCGGCGTTCACGTACCAGGTAGACAGATTTTCCGCGGAACCGATATTCGACTGATTGCCGATTTTGATTTTCGCACTCTGAAGATATCCCGTTCCCGAAAACGCAGAAGCGTCTACTTTGGAACCGCGAAGATCAAACGCGGAGCCTGAATTCCCCGAGTAATAGAGATTACCGCTTCCCGTAATCGTATCGCCGCTTGCGACGGAGGTAATCGTGACGTCGCCCGCGTCCGTATCGTAATTCGCCGCGGAAACAGAGTCCGCCAGATTGCCCGACGCGCAGACCGCGCCCAAAGCGACAAGGAAATTTTTTAAGACAGAATTAACGTTCATTTTCAAACTCCGGGGATTCCGCCCAAGTATCCGGCGAAATCCGTCAATATTAATAACATATCCAATACGTTTCATGTTACTCCAAAAATATTTTCTGTCAAGTAAAAACGCTCTGGAATTAAAAAAATTCCCTTCAAAAGCCAAACGGACGGATTCGAAAACGGAAACGCTCCCCCGCGCCGCGTTTTCGAATCAATATGGCCGCTCGAAACGCTTCACAGATCCGACAGATTCCGCAGCGGATTTACCGCGAACCAGCGTCGGCTTCCTTCGCCGAGAGAACGAACGGTAATTTTCACCGATCCCGCCGACAGTAAGCCGTTCGGCTCAAACGCTCTCAGGAGCCGGGAATTTGGAAGCGTCAGATAAAATCGGCCAAGCGCGTCCTGTTTTTCATGAGCCGTTTCGTCAATCAAAAAACGCAGGACGATTTCCCCGTCGTCCGACTTCCAGACAGCGTCCGGCAAATCGGGAGTCGGCAAATCAAAACGAAGAACCGGCGCGCCGTTAATCAAAAGCTCAAATCCATCCGTAACCGGCTGACTCCGGAACCCCATTCCTCCGGCAAAAATAAAAGTCGTTTTCCCCGTCGAATCCTCCCAGCCCGCGCCGGGAGCGGTTTTCCAGGCGACGGAATTTCCGATATCCGTCTGGCGGCAGATGAAATACGGAGCCGTCGAAGCGTAATACGTCGGTCCGTCGGCCTGCTCGCCGGGATTGAGAATATCCTGAAATCCCAACGTCGTTCCTTCCGGAACGCTGATTTTCGGAAGAACAAAATCCGTATTCCAAACGGGAAGCGATTCTTTTTCCAAAACCGGCACAAGCGCCCGACTCACGATCCATTCGTTCAACGGCTGCCCGACGGCTTTAACATGATTCAGCCCGGAAACCGTCAGAACTCCCTTTCCAATCCGGACTCTGAAAACAATCGGCGTGTTCTGCGCCCGAACGAGGCTTGGCAACGCCCGAATCACCGTTTGCGGCGCAACGGGAGTATCGTCCGTTTTGAATTTTGCGGCGCCG
>CAZWOV010000301.1:0-4018 GCA_964635645.1 uncultured Planctomycetaceae bacterium
AAAGAGTTTTTCAAGGACGTGGAGCAAAACGCCCTACGGTCCGCCGTCAAGAACGCGGGGCAAAACGGCCCCGATTCCGCCGTCAAGATCGCGGGGTAAAACGGGCGCCGGTCCGCCGTCAAGGACGTGGAGCAAAACGCCCTACGGTCCGCCGTCAAGAACGCGGGACAAAACGGTCCCCGGTCCGCATTGCGTTTCTTCCAGACGGCCCCGTTCAAAATCAAAGCCGCATCCGAGATACTCCAAACTCAAACGCGGCTTCTTCTCATTGATTCGCTTACTCTTTATTCCTCTATTCCGGGTTCGCGTAAAGATTTTGGTAAAAACGGCAGCGCTTCATCAATTCGTCGTGCGTTCCATGATCCGCGATACGGCCGTTTTCCATCACCGCAATTTCATCCGCCATGGAAAGAATCCCGAGACGGTGCGTCACGAGAATTACCGTACGTCCGCAATGAAATTCCATAAGCGAGTTCTGAATCGCGCGTTCGCTCTCAAGGTCAATCTGACTCGTCGCTTCGTCCAGAAGCAGAATTTTCGGGTTTCTCAAAATTACCCGCGCCAAAGCGATTCTCTGTTTCTGTCCGCCGGAAAGCAGGTTGCCGAGCGGTCCCAGCGGCGTGTCGTATCCCTGCGGCAGAACCTTGGAAATAAATTCATGCGCATTCGCTTTTTTCGCGGCTTCAATCACTTCTTCCTCCGTAGCGTCCAGTCTCCCGAAACGGATATTATTCATGACGGTATCGTCGAAAAGAATCGCGTCCTGCGAAACGAGCCCCAAAAGCGAACGAAGCTCTTTCTGCGCCGCGTCCCGAAGCGAAACGCCGCCGAGCGTCACTTCTCCGCGCGTCGGGTCCGCAAGACGTGGAATCAGATTCAGAAGCGTACTTTTTCCGCTCCCGTTCGATCCGACAAACGCAACGGTTTTCCCGAACGGAATGGAATAATTAATTCCGCGAAGCGCGGGCCGGTCTGCGGCATATTCAAAATCGACGTCGCGAAACGCCAATTCCAACGAATTTCCCTCAAGAGAAACCGGTTTTTCCGGATCGGCAATCTTCAATGGCATATCCAGCGTTTCGTAAACGCGATCCGCAACCGCGACCGCGTTCTGAATGGACGCGAAAATATCGCTCAGTTTTCTGGCGGGATCCGCCGCGCCCAGAAGCGCGACGTAAAACATGACGAGCCACTCAATGGAAAGCGGACGCTCCGACATGGGAATTCCGAAAAGCGCGGTTCGTCCCGTCAAAACCAGCCACGCGCCAACCAGAAGAGCGATGGAAACGAGTAAAATCCCCGAACATTCCACCAGACCTTTCGCCAGAACGTCCAGAAACGCAACTTTAAGCGAATTGCGATAAATAATTTTTCCCTGCGCGTGAAACTGCTTCCTCTGCTGCTCTTCAAGCGAAAAGCATTTCACGATTTTGATTCCGAGAAACGTCTCCTGAAGCGTCTGGTAAAGTCGAGCGACTTCTTTCATGATCTCCCGACTCGTCCTGCGGATTTTTTTCGCCAGAACCTGAATTCCCCACGCGATAAGCGGCAAAATCAGAATAGTCACGACGAAAAGCCGCCAGTTGATCCAAATCGCGATCCCCAGACAGACGAACATTTTGAGCGGCTCGCGGATCAGTTTTCCGTAAACGTTCGACAATCCGTTTCCAATTCCTCCCACGTCGTTCGTAATCCGGCTCATCATCTCCGCGCTGCCGTCCTGAGAATACCGCGCAAATTCAAACGCCAGACATTTATCGTAGAGAGCGTTCCGAAGATCGAAGATCGTCTGATTCGCTATTTTAGCCACGAGAACCGAATTCGCAATCAGAAACGCGGTTTTCAGAATCGTCATTCCCAAAAGCGCCGCAAGCAGCCAAACGATCGTCGCGAATGGAGTGGACGGAAGCCAGGAGTAAAACGCGCTCCGAAGCCATTCGTAACCCCGAAGCGTCGTTCGTTCAAGATTTATTTTATGCGACAAAAGCCGTAAATCGTCAAATGACTCCGCCTCCTTTTTCATCTCTTCGGAAATTTCAGAAAAATCCGCGGTTTCCGCCTGATTGTTTTCCGTTTGACCATCCGCTGAAATTCTTTCCGCCGCGCTTTTTTCACCCGCGCCCTCCAGAGCCGAATTATTCGCCGAAACAGTTTCGTCAACCGAAGAATTTACTTCCCGTTTTTTTTCTAAAACGCGTTCCGAATCGACGGAGTCCGCTTTCCCCGTTTCAACGTTTACCTTTTTTTCGTCCCTGAACGTTCCCTCAAGCTCCGTTCCTTCAAGTTCCCTTCCCTCAAGCTCCGTTCCTTCAAGCTCGATCTTTCTCTGTTCAAACGCCGCGATGCGCATACGGCATTCCGCAATTCCTTCGTCGGCCCAGTTCTGCATCGTCTGCCCTTTAAACGTGACCTGCATAAAGGGAAAAACGGCGCTGAGGTTCGTTCCCCAAAGAAGACCGACTCCTAATGCCGTAACCAGACAGAAGAAAATATTCCAGCGATATCGAAAGGAGCTTTTGACAATTTTCCAAAAATTCATGACAACAAAACGAAGGGGCGTCCCCGAAAAAGACAAAGGATTAAAAAGGCAAAAATTCGGCAAATAAAAAACACTCCGCCGATTCGCATTTTAACAATATTTTAAAATAAGAACAAGTGAAATTTTGTTTCTTTGGAAAGATTTTTGAAAACTTTTCTCCAAAACCCGTTAAAAAATTCCCGAAACACTTGACAGAACAAATTCCTGCGGATAAAATAAAAATGTTTGAATGCAGGAGACTAATTAAAAATTTCAAGGAGACCCTCATATGCTTAAAGTCGGTATCGTCGGAATAGGTTTCATGGGTATGATCCATTATCTCGCCTACCAGAACGTTCCCGGAGTCAAGGTCGTCGCGTTTTGCGAAAAATTCAACGAAGCCCGCCTGAAAGGCGACTGGACCGGAATTAAAGGTAATTTCGGTCCTCAGGGAACGATGATGGATATGTCCCAATTCGCCTGTTACTCCGATTTGGACGATCTTCTTGCCGATTCCAACGTAGATATGGTCGACGTCTGCCTTCCTCCCAATCAACATGCTGAAGCCGCGATCAAGGCGTTGAAAAGCGGGAAACACGTTTTCTGTGAAAAACCGATCTCCCTCGATCCCGCCGAAGGCAAAGCCATGGTCGACGCCGCGGCAGAAACGGGAAAAATACTCAACATCGGGCACGTCCTCCCCTTCTTTCCCGCCTACGAATATCTGGTTGAAGCCCAAAAAAGCGCTCGCTGGGGAAAATTACTCGGCGGAAGTTTCTCGCGCGTAACGGCGGATCCCAAATGGCTCGTTCACTACTGGGATCCCAATATCTGCGGCGGCCCCATGCTGGACCTCCATATTCACGACGCGCATTTCATCCGCTACTTCTTCGGAATGCCGAAAGCGGTTCACAGCGTGGGACGCTGCCGAAACGGAAACGTTCCGGAATACTTCACTTCCGCATTCATTTACGACGACCCCAATCTGGTCGTTACCGCTACCAGCGGCGCGATCATGCAGTCCGGGCGGCCGTTCACCTTCGGCTTTGAAATCCATTTCGAAAAAGCGACCGTTCTTCTCGATCTGTTTGCCAACCTCCCGTTAACGGTACTTCATGAAGACGGGTCCGTCGAAAAACCCGAACTTCCCGCCGGAAGCGACGTTCTGCCGTTCGAACTGGAAATTGCCGAAGTCGTCAAAAGCGTCGAAAGCGGTCGGAAATCGGAAAAACTCGACGGTTCTCTCGCCTCGGAAGCCTTGATTCTCTGTCACAAACAGATCGAATCCATCGTAACCCGCAAACAGGTTGAGATCTGACTTCAAACGACTGAAACGGCGCCGTTGATTCCGTCTCGGCGCGTTCAAACGTCATTCAAATTTTGACGGCGTTTGCGCAGTGTTTCGTAATGTTGCGCGGCGTTTTGCCGGATCCCACTCCCATCCGCTTCCGGATCTGGTCCCCCGCCAATCCGCCCGTTATTCCATTCACAGAGGTTCTC
>CAZWOV010000302.1:0-3998 GCA_964635645.1 uncultured Planctomycetaceae bacterium
TGATAAATCAAAAACAAAGAATCAGATTTTAAGAGGAAACGAGCGCGCCCTCTTTATTTAACTATGAAAAAACGTTCCGGTATTTTGTTTTCCATTCTCTGGAATCAGATTTTTTGGCTGCTTCCGCTTACGATCGCTCTGACGTCGCCAATTCTTATTCTGGGATTACTGGGACTTTACCATTTTTTAACCGGGGGACGGCCTCTTCTGCTTTTAGGAGCGTCGGCAGTCCTTTTTTTTCCGTTATGGTTTTCGCTTCTGCTGCTTCGTTTTCTTCGTCTCCCGCGGCATTTTGGCGGCCAAAAGCGCCTTGAAGCTCAGGAAATTACGGAGGCTTTTTCAGAAGAAATGCGCCAAACGGATCTGACCTTTCGAGATTGGCGGAAAGTTCTTCAGAAGGTTCTTGAGCTGAACGCCAGAATCGCCCGAGTTTACGGTATGCGCACTCCGCATCCTGAAATGAATATCAGACTCTGCGACATTCTGCTTGCAATTGAATGCATTTCCAGAGAGATGGAGCAGTTTTTATTGAACTCCGGTTTTTCACAGATTTTCAAATGGGGAAAGCTGGGGCAAATTTTCTACTTCGTCCCATCCGGAAAAAAAAAACAGTCCGTCCCCAACTCCGCAAAAGAAAAAAAAACGCCGCAAAATTCATCCTTTGATTTTCTGAAAGACGAAAACGAAAAAGCAGAAAAAAACGGAATACTGGGGAAATGGGTCTATCAGCCGGTTTTCGCTTATTTTTTCAAACGCGTCGGCGAATACTCCATCCGTATTAATAGCGGAAATCTCTGTTACCAATCGGAGGCGGCGGATTCATGGAAATATCCTCTGAAAATTTCAATTTCAGACTGGCCGGGAACCGTTCGCAGCGAAAAATCGGCAAGTGAAATGTGGCTTCATAAACTTCGGGAAGAAAACGCCGACATTCTTTCCATCGACGAACGGCGAAAAAACATTCAAATCGACCGGCTGACGCTTCCGGAATGGGGCGAAATTCTTTTAACGCATGAAATCGTCCAGAAAAAAGAATTGGGAATAAAGGAACTCTGGAAAAAAATTCAAACCGTTTTTTCGACGCCTCCAATCACCGACGATTTATTGAGCGGCGATCTTCTTTTACTCTTTATCGGAAAAAATGAAATAAAGGAACTTCTTTCCGAATCTTCCGAATCAAAGGCGCGGAATACCAGTTTTGCCGAGCGCCTCTGCCGCTGGAAAAACAAACCGATCGGCGAACGTCCGTTCCTGGTTTGCGTTTTTTCGCGAGAAACTGCGGAGGAACTTTGCGAAACATTCTCAACGCCGCAGGAAACGCCGCGTCAAAAAATTTACCGCGCGCTGAACCTTAACGAGAACGAAGCTTTCGTCTGGTTCATGTTTGAAAATCAATCCGAAATTTCAGACGTCCAAAGTCCCGACGCGCCGAATACGGAAATAACGCCGTATCCAACGTCAAACGCCGAAGTTTTTCATTCTTCCCGTAAAGAAGAAAACGAAACGGGAAAAAACGGTGAAAGATATCCGAAACATACGGCGGCCCCCCAAAAAAACGCCGACGATCTTTTCACGCGGGAAACATTTCTTCAAAACCTGATTTATTTTGCGGAATCCGTTGGAGAAAAAATTCAAACCCGAAAAAACGCGTCTATTTCCAGCGAAATGAAATCAACCGCGCGTTCCGAACGCCAAAACCGCTTTTTTGCCTCGCGTCTTGTTACGTTGCGCTGGATGCTGGGGCTTTACGGGCTGACGCTTTTCGGATGCCTGGTTCTGAACGGAGTATTCTTTACCCAGAAAAAAATCTCGCGTCTGGTATTTCCGGAAAACGCGCCGTCAGCCGTCGCCGATTCCATTTCGCCAGCCGACGACGAATGGACGAACGCTCGAAACACCGACCGGGAAGAGACTGAGACGCAAAAATTTTACCGGAAATACGGACTAAATCTTGGAGCGTGCGGAGTGGGGGGCGTTTGCCTTTTAATTCTTTTTCTTTTCCTGAAATCGCATATTCGCAGTCAAGTCCTCGAGGTTGAAGCGGACGAATACTGGCCGTTAAAAGAGCAAAAAGTTTTCGAAAAAGTCCAAAATCGGGTAAATGAACTGAAATTAAACGAAATTTCGGGATTTCAGCCAATTGGAGAAAGTCTTCGGAAAATCATCGAACTGGTAGACCGTGAATACTCCGGTCAGTCAAACGCCAGATATTCGATCTCCTTTTCAGAAATTCTCAAAGCCCAGCGAATCCTGATCAGCCGTTTTCGGCAAACGCTTGCTCGGGAGTTGCCGTCCATGGATTACCTTTTGCTTCAGGATATTCGATACGGACTCGTTTTTTACCGATACTATCTCTGGGGATTCAATATTTACCGCAAACTGCTCTGGCTCGATCCCGCGTCCGCGTCCGTGCTTGAACTTCGACGCATGGTAAATCAGGGAGCGCTGAAATTCTTCGGAAAACATATCGCGTCCAGCTCCATTCTCTACGTCCTGCGCCTATGCGGTTTTTACGCGGTGGAAATATATTCCGGAAATCTTTTCTTTTCAAAAGATCTGGAACCCGTCCGCGTGAGTATCGTCGGCGGCAAGACTGCGGATCTCTCCGCTTTTGCGGAAAAACTGAAAAGCAAAACGAACGAACTTGAGCTTCCTTCGATTCAATTATCCATTATCAAAAATCGAATTAACGAAGAACAGTCATGGTGGGCGCGCTGGAGCTCGCCGCCAATTCAGAAATGCGAGCGTGAAATTGAACATTCGGACGTCGTCTGGGGAATTTTTCAGAATCAGGAAGAAAAAGACCTGCTGACGCGCATGGAGTCCGACCTTCAAAAACAGGAACGCCCGCCGTTATTTTGGCTTTTGGAAGAAAAAAACGCCGAAAACGCCGATTTTCATGAACTTCAAGCGTTTTTCGCCAAACAGGAACGAGAAATACGCCGCCGAAAAAACAAACGATTTCTCTCCGAATATCAGTCCCAAAACCAACGCTGAAAACCGCGTACGTTCCGCTGTTTTCCGGATCAATCGGATGAAACGATTCAATTTACTCCCAATCTTCCGGAAGATTTCGCGAATTCCGAATCTGAATCATCGTTTCGAATCTGCGAGCGTCTACCAGGCCGTCTTCAACCGCTTCCCGTACGGCGCATGAACTTTCATGAGTGTGAGAACAATCCTGAAATCGGCAAAGCGAAACATACGGAGCTAAATCGCGGTAGAAACCGCAGACTTCATCTGGAACGACGTCCCAAAGATCGAACGAACGGATCCCCGGCGTGTCAACGACGTATCCGCCGGACGAAAGACGAATCAGTTCCGCCGCAGTCGTCGTGTGCCGACCTTTCTGGTTCATATCGCTTACGCGGGACGTTTTCAGGGCCAAACCTTCCTCTATCGCATTCAAAAGAGAAGATTTTCCAACGCCGCTCTGACCGGCGACAACGCTGCGCAGACCTTTCTGCTGGACTTTTTTTCGAAGCCGTTCAATACCGGCTCCGGTCCGAGCGCTGACCAGAATCGTTTCGTACCCCATCCGTCCGTAAACGCCAAGATCCGGAACAAGCCGAGCAGGATCCCCAAGATCGATTTTATTAATGCAGATAATCGGACGAATATCCGCTTTTTCCGCCATTATGATCATTCGATCGATCAGATTCCATTTGATAGTCGGTTCCGCAAGACTGGTAACAATCAGAAGCTGGTCCACGTTCGCAACAATAACGTGCCGACGCTTCCAGCTTGTTCGGCTGAGACATCCGCGGCGCGGTTCAATTCGTTCAATAATTCCTTCAGAAACAGGGCCGAAAGTCTCTTCATCCGAATCGTTTTCCGGCTCTTGAGGCAAACGGATTCGGCTTCGCAAACAACGCCGCGAATCGCTGTGCAATTGAAATCTCTTCTTTCCTGAATCATGCTCCCGATTTGATTTTGCATCCGACGCGTCCGCGCTTTCCTCTTCGTTTATCCGTCCGTTTCCCGGGGCAATTCGGAAA
>CAZWOV010000303.1:0-3996 GCA_964635645.1 uncultured Planctomycetaceae bacterium
CATTCACAGAGGTTCTCGTGTCCATTCCAACCCGCCCGCCCGTTAAATCCGTAAATCGCCGCGAATTTTGCGGAATTGCCGCAAGCGGTCTTTTTTTTCTCTCCATTCCGTTTTCCTCATTGAATGCCGCAAATGAAAATTTGGAGGAAAATCAGCCGAAAGAAAAAAAATCGCCGAAATCATTTCCATCTTTCAGCGGAATCTACCCGCATCTGGCCAATTTCAACCAGGAAGACGAATGCGGAACCGGAGCGGTAGTTCCCTGGGCGGGGCGCCTCTGGATGATCTCTTACGCCCCGCACGCTCCGTGGGGTTCCTCCGATAAACTTTACGCAGTATCGGCCGACCTCGAAAAGGAAACCAGAAGCGAATCCATCGGAGGCACGCCGGCCAACCGGATGATTCACCCCGAATCCAATCAGCTCTTCATCGGTCCATACGTCGTTGACAGCCGGGGAAACGTTCGCGTCGTTAACTATGAAAAAATGCCGGGACGCCTGACGGGAAACGCCCGACATCTGACGGATCCCGCCAATAAAATCTACTACGCGACGATGGAGGAAGGTTTTTACGAAGCGGACGTTCACACGCTGGAAGTGAAGCAACTTTACTGCGATTCCAACCGACCGGACGCAACCTATCGCGACATACTGCCGGGTTACCACGGAAAAGGTTTTTATTCCGCGCAAAACCGACTCGTTTACTCCAATAACGGCGAACAGTCCGAAAAAGCCCGGCGTTTCCCCGATATCCCCTCCGGCGCTCTGGGACAATGGTTTGGAAAAGACTGGGAAGTCGTCCTCCGAAATCAATTTACCGAAGTTACCGGCCCCGGCGGAATCCTCGGAAGTCACCCGACCCGCGACGCGCTCTGGGCCGTCGGCTGGGATTATCGTTCCCTGATTCTCATGCTCCTGGACGGCGGAAAATGGTTCAAATTCCGTCTTCCCAAAGCCTCGCACTGCTACGACGGAGCGCACGGCTGGAATACGGAATGGCCGAGAATTCGCGAGATTGGCGATCCGGACGATCTTCTGATGACAATGCACGGCGCATTCTGGCGCTTTCCTGCGGATTTCTCGGCCCAAACGGCGCGCGGAATCCGACCGCGGGCGACTTACCTGAAAGTCGTCGGCGACTTCTGCCGATGGAACGACCGGCTCGTTTTCGGTTGCGACGACTCCGCAAAAAGCGAATTCCTCAACAAAAGCCCATTCAAAGGCTCGCTTGCCGAACCGGGACAGTCAAACTCCAACCTCTGGTTCCTTGATCCGGAAAAACTTGACTCGGAGCTTGGTTCGCCAATCGGCCGCGGCGCCGTCTGGTTCAACGAATCCGTCAAAGCAAACGCAGTTAGCGACCCATATCTTTTCGCCGGATGGGATCTGCGCGGAGTCCACATTAAACACGGCGCGGGGAGAGAAGTTAACTTCAAGTTTGAAATTGACCGGCAGGGAAACGGCCAGTGGGAAGAATTGCGCTCCGTTTCCGTCGCCGATTCCGACTGGATTGAATTCGCGCCGAACGCCCCCGGAGAGTGGATCCGAATTTCAGCGGATAGAGATATCCCCAACGCCGTCTGTTTTTTCCAGTACGCGAATTGGGACAATCGTTCGGCAGGTCCCAAAGACGATCGTTTTGCCGGACTTGCCGAACCGGGAGCTCGGGACGTCTGCGGGGGCTTACTTTGGGTCCGACACGACAATCAACGTCTGGCCGTCGTTTCCCAAATGGTTCAAAATGGAAAACTTACCGGCGAACGGTACTTTGAACTGACGGAGGAAAGCAAATTAGTTCCATTCGCCAAAGACTACGGAGGAGGCGAAGCGGGAACCGTTCGGCGTATTCGTTCAAAGGTCGATATCCCGAATCTTCCGAAAGACGTTTACCACGCGGACGATCTGAGCGTCGTCTGTTCTTTTGAAAATCAAAAATACCGTCTGCCGATCGCCTGCGACGAAATACTGAAACCCCAGGTTCTGCCAATGCGTCTTGACCGCGAAGTTGCGACGGAACGCGACCTGTTCCACTGCGCGGGAATGTTTTACGAATTGCCGGCGGTTAACGCGGGAGGGCTTCCCAAAATCAGACCGATCGCCCGCGATGGAAAACTCATTACCGACTACGCCTCTTACCGCGGGTTAATGGTGTGCGCAGGAATTAATCCAGAGGCAATGAAACTTCCCGCAAACAAACGTAATCCGCATATTATCGTTTCCGACGACGGACAGGCCGCGGTCTGGGTCGGAACCATCGACGATCTCTGGACGTTCGGAAAACCAATCGCAAAAGGATTCTTCTGGAAAAATTCCATACTCGGCGCCGGTGAAAAATCACTCCCGTTCCTGACGACCGGATTTGACAAAAAAACGCTCGTCCTGACAAACCATACCAAAAACTCAAATTCCGACGCGGTCATCCGAATTGAAACAGATCTGACGGGAACCGGAATCTGGTCCGTTTTCAGAACCTTTACCGTTCCGGCCGGCGAAACGCTGACGTTTGTTTTTCCTTCGGCGTTCCAATCTTACTGGATTCGCGGCGTCGCAGAAAATTCTGCCGAAATATCGGCGGAAATGAGATACGAATAAAATTTATTTCAGACAAAAACCTTTTTTCAGAAAATTCCGTTCCTTCAATTATTTCTTTTTCAAGGAGAAATACTTCATGGCGTTACTTCTCTCCCTCCGATCATTCATGGCGTTGGCCTGCCTGGCTTTTTCCATTATTGTTTTTTGTTCTTCATCCGTTGCGAAAGCCGACTCAAAATTTTTTAACGTACGAAACGGAATTCCAAACAGTCAGTATTTCCTGAAAAAGAATCAGACGGGAAATCAATATCTCTTCTTCATTGGAAGCGATCTCATGGACGGAACCGGCCTCTCCAACCCCAACAATCGCTGGAGTTCCCAAATGGTTCGTTCTCTGAAAACATTTTTTCCCGACTCCAACGTAATCGAAACGCGCCATTCCCAACCCGGCGGAAGCTGGTTCGCCCAATACCGAACTTCGGGCGGACAGGCCGTTTTCGGAGAAGTCATATGCAGCGGGCACCTGGCCGTTCTCGAACTTGCCGTCGGCGATCAGGGCGTCGACCAAATCCATGCCCAACGTCAGATCGAAGGTCTGATCCGCCAGATTTACCAATATCGCGCGACCCACTCCATCATCGCCGTTTACGCCGCGACTCCGGAACTTCTCGCGGCATACCGGGAGGGAAAGGAACCTGAATACGTTCTGCTGAATGAAAAAATCATGAACTACTACGGTATTCCAAGTCTGAATCTGGCAAAATTCATTTCAGACAAAATCGCGGACGGCACGATCTCCGCTGAAGAATTCTCAAAAGACGGAATCCATCCGACCGACGCCGGGCAAAAACTCTATGGAAACGCGATATCGGAATTCATCGACGCGCTGATCGAGGCGACTCCAATACCCTCAAAAGCCGCCGGAGTGAAACTTCCAGAACAACTTTTCCCCGAAACAAACGCAAACGGACGAATCGTCGCTTACGAACGGACTCAATTTTCCGACGGATGGAAATCCGGAATTGAAAGCCCAATCAAGCCTTTTCGGCATCTGCTCACGACCGAAAAAGCCATGGAAACCCTGACTCTCCAGTTCACTGGAACCGACGCGGGGCTGATCGACGTTTCCGGACCGGATTCCATGGATCTGGAGTATTCGCTGGACAACGGAAACTGGAAAAAAATTCCAGCGCAAAAAACGTCGGAAAATTTCGTCATGCGCACAATTCCGCTTGAAGAAATGCTTGAGAACACGACGCATTCGCTGACCCTGCGCACTTGCGGAAACGGAACGGCCAGAATCGGCGGAATCCTCATTAATGGAACCGTTCCAGACGTTTACGCAGGAATGACTCCGCTTGAAAAAATCGATGCGATTTACGCCAAAATGGACCCGATTTGTTACGAACCGGCAAACGACCGATTCAAGTATCTCCCCAAAACAATGGAGCGGCTTCAAAACGGA
>CAZWOV010000304.1:0-3996 GCA_964635645.1 uncultured Planctomycetaceae bacterium
GCATAGTCCCAGGAACCTTCTTTATTTTCATCGCTGTACGCGGTCGCGTGGAAATTATTGATAAACGCCGCGCCTTTTGAGACGGAGACGGAGTTAAGGGTATTGGCGATGGAGCCGTTTTCGCCGATGGAATAGACTGCGGTTCCGGCGAAATCGAGCGCGCCCGTACCGGAAATGGCGTTCTGGACGGTTACGTTTCCGGATCGTTTGAATACGAGATGAGAATTCAGGTCGCCGAAAACGCTCGTCAGATTAATCGGCGCGGAACCGACGCTGCCGGTCGAGCCGTCAAAGACGAATTTTTTCGCGGTATTCTGTTCCCGGGTTTCCGTACCGTCGCCGTTCTGGACCCAGTCGTAACCGGTTGCGGTTACTTCGCGGATATCTCCGATTTGGAGCGTACCGCCGCCGACGCGGATGGGGGATTTGAAGCCGTCGTTGTCGGAGGCAATGACGACGATACCGGAGACGTTGCCACCGGTACCGTCTGAATTTTGACCTCGCAGAAGGAGTTCGTAAGCGTCATTTTCCGAGGCAAGCTTTCCGGTAATGATTCCGGTGGACTGTGAAGAACCGGTCTGAACGCCGATGGTTGCGTTGCCGATAAGCGTGACGTTCCCGGTCCAGATCATCGGGTTCGTATTCACTGTCTGTCCTTCTCCAAACCGCAGGGCGCCGCCTGTTTCTTTAGCGAAACCGGTACCGGTGATCCATACGTTGTTGCTCCAGAAGCATGGACCGGAATCTTTGGTCACGTAAACCCAGGCGGCGTTCGTATCCGCCTCGATTCGGATATCGTTTCCATTCAGCAGATTACCGCCGTTGCCGCTTCCGTGTCTTTCGTTGGAACCGGACAGAGTGGTTGTTTCGCGGGCGTCGAGGGAGAACCCCCCGACGGCCAGAAGGACGGAGGCGAGGATTATGGATAGTGAACGTTTCATACGCGATAACCTTTTTGAAAATCTGAAATATTTTTTGATTATTATCGGCAAACGACCTGAACGATATTCAATTTTTTTGACGAACTCCGAGGAAAGAACTGGAAAAACCGACTCTTCGTCTGCGAAGCAGGAAAATTCCGCAGGATCCGAGGATCAGAAGCGCCCAGGTCCCGGGTTCCGGAACGCCGGACGATTGCTCGAAGTTGAAATTGATGGAGTTCGCGGCCAGAATCAGCGAGGAGCTGTCGAAAAGCTCGAAACTGCCGGTAAGGAGATCGACAAGTTTTACCCCGGCGAACATTCCTTCGACTTTCGCGCCATCGTCGAAACTGATCAGTTCATATTCGCCGGAAATCAGGGAGGAAAAGTCGTCGACGGTAAGTTCGACGAGCGCGTTGGAGTCGATGGTAAGATCGCCTTCCGAGACGATAATTCTATCCCAGGTAATCGCGTTTCCATTTGTGTAGACGTCGAGGGATACGACGGGAACGGAAACGTCGGCGTTGGTCAGGTCGATTTCATAGTCGCCAACAATCGTGGTTGTGGCCGCGCCGGATTGCAGGACCAGCGTATCGTACCAGCTGTTTCCGAAATTTCCCACGGCAATCTGTTTTTCTTCCACCGTACCGTTTTGCGGGGCAATGGTACCGCCGAACTGGGTGAATTTTTGGGTACGATTGGAGCTCCAGTCCGCTTTCTGCTCGTATCCGTACCCTTCGATCACTTTCGCATTAAGCGTACCGCCGGTGAAGAGGAAGGGAACCTGAATTTTACCGGAGTTGGCGCTTGCGTCGGTCGTGAGGACATTCAAGTTTCCGCCGGTCATGGTCAGAAGAGGCGTCGAACTGGTTTCGTACCCGACGATACGGAAGGTGTTGAGCGTACCGCCGCTGAGATTGTAGTTGCCGAGCGATTTATTTTGTCCGTGCCCTCCGAAAGTAATTCCGACGTACTGATTCCAGGCTTTTGCTCCGTCGGCGGCCCAGATTTCAGCAAGACCTCCGGTTTGATTGACGACGGCTTTCTGTCCGGCAACTCCGCCGTATCCAAGGCAGAATGTGTCGGAAACATTTACCATGGCGTTGTCGGCGATATTGATTTCCGCGTTTCCGGACCCTGCGGCCAAAAGAACGCCGACGAGGAATTTACTGCTTCCCTTCATGTTGAGGACGGCGTTTGTTCCGCCCGCTTCGCCCATGTAGATTTTGGTGGGCGAGAAGAACATGCTGTTATCCGTGAAAGTCGCGTTAAGTTTTCCGCCGTCGCCGAAATGGATAATGTGATCCCAGACGGTTCTCTTTGTCAGTTGGTCGCCGAGGTAGAAAAGAGAATTATCGCTGAAATTCATCGTGACTTCGGCGCCGCCTTCCGCGATATCCCAACCGCGAGTAATGTAATTCTGGAACTGGAAAACGGCGTTGTCCGAGACGTTGACGACGGTGTTTCCGGTAGTTCCGAGATAGGATTTTTCGGTTCCGGAATAGTTGACGAAGGCGCGAGCGTTTCCGGAGAGATTCAGCTGGCCGTTACTGAAGGTTACGGGTTTTTTGAATGTGGTTTTTCCGCCGGTCAAATTTACTTCGGCGCCGTTGAAGGAGGATTTTTCGTTGAAGGTCAAAGTTCCGGAGGAATTGAGGGAGCCTTTTTTATGCTCGTAATTTCCAGTAACATTGAGCGAACCGTTTGAACTGACGGCAACGTTCATCGTACCGGCCCCCTGCGAGAGGAGACCGACGGAGGCGGAGCCGTTGACGGCGAGCGAACCGACGCCGGAAGATTCGACGCCGAGCTGGATCGTGGAAAAGTCGATGGAGGAACCGGCTTCGACGACCAGTTCGCCCGTTCCTGCGACGCCAACTTGCGAGGTCAAGACGCTTTTGACGACGGCGTTGTTCGTAACGGTAAGTCTTCCGGAGTCGCCTGCGTTCTGCGCGATGTAAAGGGCGCCGAGAGCGTCGTTATTCGAGTTCAGGACCGCGCCGGGAGCGCTGGGGCTGTTTCCGACTTCAGAACTTCCGACGTAAGCGACCGTGGCTTTATCAATGTCGGCGCTCCATTTCCCGGCCGTCTGATCCCAGTAACAGGCGGTTTCTTTAAGCAGGACTCCATAAAAACCAAAGAGTCCGCCGCCGTAATTTTCCACGATGGAGGACCAGGCGAGACCGGTATTGGCGAGCTGGTTTTCCCATCCGTACGAGGCGATGATGGAACCGGAAAATTCCGAGGCGGTCATGAGGAGAACCTTTGCCGAAGTCAGATCGTAGGAATCCTTGGTAACCTGTCCGAGCAGGTCGGAGGAAAGATTAACGCAAACGCCGTCGCCGCCGATTATGGCTTTTCCGCCGTCCGTCCCGTCGGCGCAGACGACTTTAACCGCGTCGTTGAGAGCGCTGAAATCGGAGGAAAATTCCCCGACGTCGAGTTTGACGGACCCTGCCGCCAGGTTGTAGTTGCCGATAATCGTGGTGGTGGAGATTCCCGTTCTGCTGGCGGCGAAAGCGTTATTTACGATGGATCCTCCGTCGGGCGAAAGGACGCCGCCGTTCTGAGTGAACGTTCCGTTCGGCATGTAGTCGTAGGAAGCGAGCTGTTTGGCGGCGTCTGAAGAATTGTAGGGCGCACGGGCATAGATGGTTTCGACATTGAGCGTCCCGCCGGTCATCTCGGTGGGAACGGCAAGAATACCGTAGTATTTGTCCGTAACGCCGTTGGAGATAATGTTGACTTCCGCGTTGCCGGAGATGGTCAGCATCGTCGAGGTTGGTTTGACTGCGGTTGAAACGCGGAGAGTGTTGAGCTGTCCTCCGGAAATGTTCCAGCTTTCGGAACCGTTCTGACTTGCCAGTTCGTTGGCGTTGGAGTTTACGCCGAACTGGAGTCCGGCGTGGTGTTTGGAGGAACCGCTTACGAAGTCGTCGTTGCTGATGAAGCCGGGGTTTCGGCGCACGCCCCATCCGGCAGTCGTATTGCCCCAGATATTCACGACGCCTCCCGTCTGGGTAATCTGGTCGTCGTTTTCATAAAAGTTGACGACGAATTGTCCCAAAGCCGTGAG